>JAXDLF010000194.1:0-13570 GCA_034666765.1 Chloroflexota bacterium | reverse complement strand
GCGGCCCTGCACGTCGTGAAGGCGTACCTCGTGCACGACCGGGTCGCGCGGATCCGCGTCCGGCGAGTGCGCGACGCGCTCGGTCATCTGCAGGCGTTCGGCCTCGGTCCGATCGGCGACCTCACGGTCCGCGAGATCAAGGAGGAAGCCTGGCTCGAGAGCTGGAAGGCCTCGTTCAAGCCCATCCGGATCGGCGGATTCCTGGTGCGGCCGACGTGGTCCGACGCCGATCCGGGCGACGCGATCGTGCTCTCGCTCGACCCGGGCATGGCCTTCGGCACGGGCCTCCATCCGACCACCCAGGCGTGCCTGCGCGCGCTCTCGCGGATCGACGTGGCCGGGACGCGCGTCGCCGACGTGGGCACGGGGTCGGCGATCCTCGCCATCGCGTGCGCGAAGCGCGGTGCCCGCGAGGTCGTCGCCGTGGATATCGACGAGGTCGCGGTGCGCGAAGCGAAGGAGAACATCGCGCGCAACGGCGTCGCGATCGACATCGGCGTGGGCAGCGCGTCCGACCTGCCGGGCACGTTCGACGTCGTGGTCGCGAACATCGTCGCGGCCGTGCTGCAGAAGATCGCCGGCGACCTGACCGCGCACCTCGCGCCCGGTGGCCGGCTCGTCGTGGCCGGGATCATCGCGACCGAGGAGGACGAGACCGTGGCGGCGTTCGCGGTCCACGGACTCCGAACCGTCGCGCGCGACCAAGAGGGGGATTGGGTCGCGCTCGAGCTGACCCGCTAGAACAGGCGTCATGCACCGGTTCTTCGTCGACGCGGCGCCCGCCGAACGGGCCGTCCTCTCCGGGGAGCGGGCCCGGCAGATCGCGGCGGTGCTGCGGCTGCGTCCGGGCGAGCACATCGTGCTGGTCGCCGATCGGGTGGAGCACGAGGTCGAGCTCCAGGCCGTCGCGCCCGCGCAGGTCAGCGGGAAGATCGTCGCGCGCCGGCCGGTGACGACCGAGCTGTCCTTTCGGCTGACCCTCGCCGTTCCGGTCCTGAAGGGCGATCGCAGCGAGGAGGTCATCGAAGCGGGGAGCCAGCTCGGCGTGTCGCGCTTCGTCCCGTTCACGTCGAGCCGGTCGGTCGTGCCCGAGCTCTCCGCGAGCAAGCGGGAGCGCTGGCGGAAGATCGCGCGCGAGGCCGCGGAGACCGCGCATCGCGGCGAGATCCCGCGGATCGACCCGCTCGTGACGTGGGACGCGCTGCTCGCGACCCTCGGAAGCGGCGCCGTGGTGTGCTGGGAGGAGGCCACCGATCCGCACCTCCTCGACGTGGTCGCCCACGGCAACCGGAGTGGGGACGTCGGGCTGGTCGTCGGTCCGGAGGGTGGGCTCACCGCCGAGGAGATCGCCGTCGCGCGCGGCCACGGCGCGGCTATCGCGTCGCTCGGCAGGCGGGTCCTGCGTGCCGAGACCGCGGCCATCGCCGCCGTGGCGATGCTGGTGGGAGCGCGCGAGCGACCCTAGATCCCGACCACTCCCCGCTGCTGCAGCTCGCTGCGGTCGAACAGCAGGCGGTTGGCGAGCACGCGTGACAGCGGCGCACCGGCCGCGAGGTCCTCGGACAGTCCGGCGGTGGCGCGACGGACGACGATGAGACCGAGGATCGCGAGTCCGGCGACGACGGCGGGTGTCGTGCCGTCCTGCTCCCGGATCACGGCGGGGAAGACCGCGAACGACAGCAGCGCGGCGAGCGGCAGCAGGCGGCTCGGCCGCGGCCGCACGGCGAGCCGCATCGCGATGGCCGCGATGACCGGCAGCATCATGATCGCGAACGCGATCGGGTCGACCGCGAGGGCGAAGCCCCAGCCCACGGAGTTCGCCCGGCCACCGTCGAACCGATGGAAGACCGGCCACATCTGCCCGACGACCGCGGCGATCCCGCAGGCGAGCTGGACCTCGAGCGGCAGCCCGACGGCCCGGGCCACGCTCACGGCGACGAACCCTTTCGCCGCGTCGAGCAGCCCGCCGACGACGGCCTCGGCCGGCCCGACGCTCTTCCAGAGATTGCTCCCGCCCAGCTTTCGCGATCCCACCGCGCGCAGATCGACGCCCCGGAGCCGGGCCACCCAGTAGGGAAAGGAGATCGAGCCGCCCAGATAGGAGAGGAGCACCGCGACGGCCACCATGGCCGTCATTCTGGAGGCTGGTCAAGTGTGCGTATCTGTACCGTCGGGCTCCGGCGAGAAGACGTATCATCGATACGTCGGCGGCCCCCCGGGGCACGCCGGCATCGTCTTGTATGACCGAAAGCGGGGTGACCCTAAAAGACCGCATGTCCGAAGTCATCATCGGCGAAGGTGAGTCGTTCGAGGCCGCCCTCCGTCGGTTCAACAAGAAGATCCAGCAGGCTGGGATCCTCGCGGAAGCCCGCAGACGCGAGTACTACGAGCGCCCCGCGGCACGTCGCAAGCGCAAGGAAGCAAAGCGTCGCAAGCGCTGACGCCCCGCAGCGATCCCCTCTGAAAGCCCGGCTCGAGCAGGACCTTCGTGACGCCATGAAGGCCCAGGATGCCGCGCGCCGCGACACCGTGCGCTTCGCGCTCGCGGCCATCCACAACGAGGAGGTCGCGAAGCGCGGCGACCTCGACGACGCCGCGATCGAGGGCGTCCTGCGCAAGCAGACGAAGATGCGCCGCGAGTCCATCGAGGCGTTCACCAAGGGTGACCGGCCCGAGCTCGCGGCGAAGGAGACCAAGGAGCTGGAGATCCTCGAGACCTATCTGCCGAAGCAGCTCGACGAGGCGACCGTGCGCGCCGCGGCGCAGCGCGTCATCGCCGAGACCGGGGCGACCGGCCCGAAAGAGCAGGGCAAGGTCATGCAGAAGCTCATGCCCGAGTTCAAAGGCCAAGCCGATGGCGGGATGGTCTCCCGCGTCGTCAGCGAGCTGCTCAAGCCGCGGACGTAATGGCACAGGCGCAGCAGATCACGATCCTCATACCCGATCCGGACGAGATGATGTTCGTCGCCGGCCACAACGAGACGAACATCGACCGGATCGAGCGTGAATTCGGGGTGAAGATCGTCGCGCGGGGGGCCGAGCTTCGGATCAGCGGCGATCCCGCGTCGGTTTCGCGAGTCGGCGACCTCGTCGGCGCGATCCGCTCGCTCTCGGGACGCGACGACAATCTCCGCAGGCCCGCCCTCGAGCGGCTCATCGGCGACGCGAAGGACACGCCGGCCGCGACGCCGCAGCAGCTGCGCGAGCACCTGGCGACGACGGTCACCGGCAAGCGCATCGCGCCGCAGTCGGAGAACCAGCGTCGCTACGTCGAGAAGATGCGCGCGCACGACCTCGTGATCGCGACCGGTCCAGCCGGAACGGGGAAGTCGTTCCTGAGCGTCGCGATGGGCGTGAACGCGCTTCGCGAGCGCAAGGTGACGCGGCTCATCCTCACCCGGCCCGCGGTCGAGGCCGGCGAGCGGCTCGGCTTCCTGCCGGGCGACCTCGAGCAAAAGATCGACCCGTACCTGCGGCCGCTGTACGACGCGCTCTACGAGCTCATGCCCGCCGAGCGCTTCGCGCGGGCCCAGGAGCGCGGCGAGATCGAGGTCGCGCCGCTGGCGTTCATGCGGGGGCGGACGTTGAACTCCGCGTTCATCATCCTCGACGAAGCCCAGAACACCACGCCCGCGCAGATGAAGATGTTCCTGACCCGGTTGGGCTACGGATCGCAGGCGGTCGTGAACGGCGACGTCACCCAGGTCGACCTCGAGGGGTCCAGGTCGGGCCTCGTCGTCGCGCGCGAGATCCTCCGCGATGTCGAGGGCATCGGATTCGTCGATTTCGACGACAAGGACGTCGTCCGCCACGAGCTCGTCCAGCGGATCGTGCGCGCGTACGATCGCTACGAGAGGTCGCCCGAATGATCCGGTTCGCGCCTCGTTCCCGGTCGCTCGCGGATCTGCGCGCCCTGGTCAAGGCCGACCCGCGCGTCCGGATGATCGCGTTCGTGGTCGCGACCGGGCTGCTCACCGCGATCGCGCTGCTGTTCTCGCCGCCGGCCGTCGTGTCGTACGGCCAGGCCGGCGTGGTGGCGGATCGCGAGGTTCGCGCGCCGCATTCCACGGCGTTCAGCTCGGAGACCCTGAGCCAGAACGAGCGTGACAAGGCCGCCGCCGCGGTGCAGCGCGTCTACGCCGCCGACCCGGCGGTCATCGTGAGCTCGAGCGCGCACCTCCAGGCCGGGCTCACCGGCATCGCCAGAGTGCGCGGCGACGCGACGCTGCCGCGCGACCAGCGGATCGCGGCGCTCACCAAGCTCAGCGAGGTCACGTTGAGCGTGCCGCTCGCGACGGACGCGCTCGACATGACGTCCGCGGAGTGGGACGCGCTGTCCCGGGAGCTCGACACCGCGCTGAAGACGCTTTACGGCCAGGGCGGCATCCGGCCGGAGCAGGTCGACGCGGCCCGTGCCGACACGACGAAGGCCCTGCCGCCGGCGTGGACCGATCGCCAGAAGCGGATCGGCGCCGAGCTGCTGAAGCAGAGCCTCCAGGCGAACCTCAGCTTCGACCCGGGGGCGACCGCGACGCTGCAGCAGGCCGCGCGCAACAACGTCCCATCCGTGCAGGTCCAGGTCACCGCCGGCGAGGTCGTCGTGCGCGAGGGCCAGGTCGTCACCGAGTTGGATCTCGAGAAGCTCCGGGCCCTCGGCCTGGTGAATCCGGGGATCGACTGGAAGAGCGCGATCGGGCTGCTCGGCTGGGCCCTCCTCATCGCCGGCGTGCTCGCGCTCTTCGTGGAGCGCTACGCGGAGGAGGCCTGGTCCGACGACCGCAAGCTCATGGTCGTCGCGCTGTCGCTGGTGGTCATCACCGCCGCGGGCCGCGCGCTCATTCCGGGGCACACCGTCGCGGTGTACTTCGTCCCATTCGCCACGGTCGCGATGATGCTGACGGTCCTCGTCGGCGGCCGCACCGCGCTCGCGACGCAGATCGCCGGAGCGCTGCACGTCGGGATCATGTCCGGGCAGGTCGAGCTCGTCGCGTACGTGCTCGTCCCGGCGCTCCTGGGGATGGCCGCGGTCCGGCAGGCCACGACCGCCCGGGAGTTCGTCGCCGCCGCGCTGTACGTCGCCCTCGGCGACCTCGGTGTGATCGGCACGTTCCTGCTCGTCGGCCGTTCCGCGGACACCCTCGGCGCGCTGCAGCTGGCGGCCGCGGCGCTCATCAGCGGCGTGGCGTCGGGCGTGCTCGCGTTCGGCGCGATCGTCATGCTTGGGCACCTGTTCCGGATCACGACCGTGTTCGAGCTGCGCGAGCTCGCCGACCCCAACCATCCGCTGCTTCGCCAGCTGCTCCTGCGCACGCCCGGGACGTATCACCACTCGCTGCTCGTCGCGAACCTCGCGGAGCGCGCGGCCGAGGTCATCGGCGCGGATCCGCTGGTGGCGCGAGTCGGCGCGTACTACCACGACATCGGGAAGATGCGGAACCCGCTCGCGTTCATCGAGAACCAGACCGGCACGAACCCGCACGACGAGCTGGACCCGGCGGTGTCCGCGAGCATCGTCTCGGCACACGTTCGCGACGGCCTCGCGCTCGCGGACCGCTACCGGCTGCCGGCCCAGATCCGCGAGATCATCCCCGGCCACCACGGCACCAGCCTCATTCGCTTCTTCCACACGCTCGCGACCCAGCGGGGGATGGTCGTGGACGAGGCCGCGTTCCGCCATCCCGGGCCCAAGCCACGCAGCAAGGAGGCCGGGATCGTCATGCTCGCCGACGGCACCGAGGCCGCGGTGCGGTCGCTCGAGGAGAAGACCCCCGAGCGGATCGGCGAGATGGTCGAGCGGATCGTCAGCGAGAAGGTCGCGGACGGTCAGCTCGACGACTGCGATCTCAGCCTTCGTGACGTGCAGCGGGTCAAGGAGGCGTTCCGCGAGCTGCTCGCGGGCGTCTACCACGAGCGGATCCCGTATCCCGAGGATCGCATCGCCCGGCTGCCCGCGGCCGCGACGCCTCCCACGAGCGCCTCCGGCACCTGAGACTCTCGTTCCGCGGCGCGCCGCCGTGCGATCTGACGCCGGTCCGGCGCGCGGTCCGCAGCGCGGTGAAGCCATACGCACTCCCACCGGATGCCCGCATCACCATCGCGTTCGTCGACGACGACGAGATGCGCGCGCTGAACGCCCGCTATCGCAAGAAGCCGCGGACGACGGACGTGCTGTCGTTCGGCCAGCCGGTCGGACGGGCGAAGGGTGAGCGGGCCGTGCGCGCGCTGACCCGCGACGCCGACGGCGGGCTCGAGGTCGGCGACATCGTGATCAGCGCCGCTCAGGCCGGGCGGCAGGCCAAGCGCCGGAGGCAGCCGCTCGTGCGAGAGGTGGCCTTCCTGGCCGCGCACGGCGCCCTGCACCTGCTGGGGTTCGAGGACGAGACGCCCGCGGGATACCGGGAAATGGTCCGGCTCGGGACGGCCGCGACGGATGCGGCCGTGGCGGCATCGCGGGGGTGAAACACCCGCCCCCGGCCGGCGTTACAGGCTGGTGATGGCGCGGCTCGCGGTCGGCCTGGCGGTCTGCGTGCTCCTCGGGACCCTGCCCGGGCCGGCGAGCGCTTCAACGGCGGACCTCGTGATGCAGGTCGACGGTCTGGTGCGGTCCTTCCCCGGCGACGCCGGCGTGTACATCGCCGACCCGACCGCGACGCAGCCGCTCTACGCGCACGAGGACACCGTCCCGTTCGTCACGGCGTCGCTGTACAAGCTCGGGATCCTCGCCCACGTCGAAAGCCTGGTCGACGCCACGACGCTCGCCTACACCGACACCATCGAGATCCAGCCGGAGGACATCACCGACGACGGGTCGTACGAGATCGCGGGCACCGTCATGACGATCGACGAGGCGCTCGAGGCCATGGTCACCGTCTCCGACAACGGCAGCGCCCTCGCCTTCTGGCACGCCCTCGGGCCCGACAACATCAACGCGACCCTGCAACGGCTCGGGCTCGCCGACTTCCACATCGCGAGCGACGACAACGACGACAACACCGCGACCGCGCGGGTCATCGGTCAGTACTTCACGCTCCTCGCGCAGCGGAAGCTCGTGTCGGCCGCGGCCTCCGACCGGATGCTCGCGCGGCTCGAGCGCCAGCAGATCAACGACCGGCTCCCGTCGGAGCTGCCGGCCGCGACGGTCGTCGCGCACAAGACCGGGAACCTCGGGTTCGTCACGCACGACGCCGGGATCATCTACACGCCGTCCGGCCCGCGCGTGGTCGTCGGCCTGACCGCGAACACCGACGAGGAGGAGGCGGTCCACTTCCTCGGCGGTCTGGGCGCGCTCGTGTACGCCGCGGTCCTCGAGCCCCCGGCCAACGCCCGATACCGCCTGCCGACGGCGGCCCAGGCGTACGACGCCGGATCGACGCAGACTCAAATGATCCAGGTGAGCAACGCCGGCACGAAGGCCTGGACCGCGAGCGGGGCCGGCAGCGTGAAGCTCATCTGGGAGATCCGCGACGGGGCCAAGACGGTCGTCGCGGCGTCGGCCGGTCCGATCGCGCTTCCCGCGCTCGCGCCGGCGGCATCGACACCGGTGAGCCTCACGTTCATCGCGCCGGCCGCGGTCGGCGACTACACGCTGACCGTCGGCCTCGCGGACGCGAACGGCACGCCGCTCGCCGCCGCCGGCGCCGCGACGGGCTCCTTCACGTTCCACGTCCACCTGGCCCTGCTCGTCTCGTCGATCGTCCGCGTGCCGCAGCTCCTCCACCGCAACGAGGCCAGCCTGCTGATCGTCCAGTACTCGAACCTGCCCGCGGCCGGCACCGAGCCGCACACGTACACGCTGTTCTGGCAGGCGATCGATCCCGCGACGAGCAAGACCGTCGCCTCGGGCGGCTCGCCGCTCGGCATCGCGACCGGCACGGCCAGCGGGACCTTCTACTCGGCCATCAACGTGCCGGCGCTCCGCGGCACGTACAGGCTCACCGTCGAGCTTCGCGAGGCCGGACGGACCGTGAGCGCCGCGCAGACCATGACCGTCGAGATCGCCGGGCCGCGCACGTATCCGGACGACCGCGGCAGCGCGGCCCAGCCCGCGCCACGCGGTTCGCCGCCACCGCGGCCCGGTGGATCGACGCCGGCGCCGCGGCCCTCGCCGAGCGGAACACCGCGCGGGCGCACCCCGGCGCCGACGGCCACGCCGTGATCAGCGCCAGCGGCTGAGGATGTTCTCCCGCTGGAACGCCAGCCGCGCGAGGAAGAAGACGACGACGTCGCACACGAGCAGGAAGATCGCCGTGCCCACGAACGACTCGTTGTTCAGCACGACGCGTCCGGTCACCTGGAGGATGCCGATGCCCACGACGGGCACGACGACCAGGCCGCCGATCTGTTGCGCCACGCGGACGTCGTTCACGCGCGTCGAGATGAGGATGCCGAGGTTCACGGAGAGCAGCGTGAGGAGCGGGACCATCACGATGATCGCGAGGATCCAGCGCGGCGCGGTCACCGCGCGCACCGCCGCGGCGCTGCCGAGGATGCTCACCGCCGTCAGGTAGATGGTGTAGGCGAGCCACGTGACGATCACCGCGGGGATCGCCGACGCGAGGCTCTTGGCCAGCAGCAGCTCGCCGACCCGTACCGGCGCCGCGAGCAGCGGCTCGAGCGTGCGCGCCGACTTCTCGCCGATGACCGAGTAGATCGCGATCGTGAGCGGCACGACCGTGGGGATGAGCATGAAGAGGATGAGGAAGTACGTCGCGATGAGGCCCTGCACCGCCTCCTTCGGGTCGAGACCGATGACCGCCGGTGATGCCGCGTAGAGCGCGGCGACGTCCTTCTCGCTCGGCGGCACGAGCGCCGCGGTCGCCACCGCGGCGATGCCCGCGAACAGGATCACGAGCGGCGGGAAGATCGTCATTCCGACCAGGAGCCGGTTGCCGAGGGACTCGCGCCATTCGCGCACGCAGACCGCGCGCACGATCGTCCCGCGGCCGGCCGTCGTCGCCAGCGTGCTCACAGGCCCTCCACGACGCGCAGGTACACGTCCTCGAGGGACGCCTTGCGCTCGCTCACGTACGCGAGCTCGGCGCCCGCGCCGACGAGCGCGCGGACCACGCGTGGATTGACCAGGAACGGGTCGCCGCTCGACACGATGATCGAGCCGTTCTCCAGCTGCGCGCCGGTCACGCCCTCGATCCCCTGGACGGCGACGAGATGCTCCGGCCGCGGCGAGGGGAGGATCCGGAACTCCGTCGCGTGACCGTACAGCTCCGCGCGCAGGTGGGCCGGCGTGTCGATGCGGATGACGCTGCGGCGGAAGAACGCGATCCGGTCGCAGAGCCGGTCGGCCTCGTCGAGATTGTGCGTGCAGAGAAAGACGGTGCGGCCCTCGCCGCGGATCTGGGCGATGAACTCGCGGACCGTGCGGGCGGCGTCGGGGTCGAGTCCGGTCGTCGGCTCGTCAAGGAAGATGATCCGCGGCTCGTGGATCGCGGCCCGCGCGATGGCCATCTTCTGCTTCATGCCGCGCGAGAACGTCGCCACGGCCTCGGACCGGCGCTCCCAGAGACCCATCAGCCGCAGGTACCGCTCGGTCTGGGCGCGCGCCGTCGCCCGGCTCAGGCCGAACAGCGCGCCGAAGAACAGCAGGTTGTCCTCGGCGGACTGGCGCTCGTAGAGCCCCGGCTGCTCGGTGAGGATGCCGACCGACGCGCGGATCCGCTCGTCCTGCGCGCCCAGCCGGAAGCCGGCGACCTCGGCGGAGCCGCTCGTGGGCGCGATGAGCGCGCACAGCAGGCGCAGCGTCGTGGTCTTGCCCGCGCCGTTCGGGCCGAGGAAGCCGAAGACCTCACCCTCGCGCACCTCGAGGTCGAGGTCCTGCACCGCGGTCAGTCGCTCGAAACGCTTCGTCAGACGATCGGTGCGCAGGACCACGGCCATCGTTCGAAGTCTATTGATGGTTCTTATGATTCACCGATGACGGCGTCATCCGATACCGACACGCAACGAAAGCTCTCCGAGCTGTCGTTCCTCCGCGAGATCGCCCAGCTCGCATCGTCGACCCGCGACTGGGACGAAATGCTGCGGATCGTGATCGACCGTACTACCGACGCGATGCGCGCCGAGGTTTCCTCGCTGTACCTGCTCGAACGGCGGGACGGCGTGCTCCGGCTGGCCGCGACCAACGGCCTCGATCGCCGCGGGATCGGCAAGGCGACGCTCCGCATCGGCGAGGGCATCACCGGCTGGGTCGCGAACGCCCGGGTGCCGCTCGCGGTGCGCGACGTCCGGAACGAGCCGCGGTTCAAGTGGGTGCGCGCCGTCGACCAGGAGCGCTTCACGTCGATGCTCTCGGTGCCGCTCGTCATCCGGGACGAGGTGATCGGCGTGATGAACGTGCAGACCGTCGACCTGCGTGAGTTCGAGCGGGGCGAGATCGACTTCCTGCAGACCATCGCCAACCAGGTCGCCGGGATCATCGAGAAGAGCCGGCTCCAGCGCGACGCGGAGCGAAAGCTCCGCGAGGTGTCGGCGCTCTTCGAGGTCTCCAACGTGCTGACCTCCACCCTCGAGCTCGACGAGGTGCTGTCCCTCGTCGTCGACCGGCTCGTGCGGGTCTACCCGGGATCGTCGGGTGGCATCCTCCTCCGTCACGAGAGCGGTGAGGCGGTGCTGCGCGCGAGCTCGGGCGCTCTGCCGCGGTCGGCCCTCGCCGCGGCGCGGACCGCGCTCGCGGAGACCCGTCCGGTGGTCGAAGCGGACGGGCTGGCCCTCCCGCTCATCGCCGGCGACCGCCTCGTCGGCGCGGTCGCGCTCCATGTCCCGGGGCAGGCGGAGTTCGCCGAAACGGAGGTCGCGTTCGTCGGCGCGCTCGCGAACCAGGCCGCCCTCGCGATCGACAAAGCGTCGCTGTACGCGCTCGAGCGCAGGACCGCCGAGAGCCTCCGCGAGCTCGATCGCGCGCGCTCGGACTACGTCGCGGTCGTCACGCACGACCTGCGCACGCCGCTGTCGGTCGTGCGCGGCTACCTCGACCTGTTCGCGGAGCAGACCAAGAAGAGCAGGAACGGCCACCGGCTGCCCCTCGCGGAGGCGTCCGCGCAGGTGGAGCGCCTCGACCACCTCGTCGACCGGATCCTCGCCTCGGTCAAGGACGACCGGCCGAACATCGTCGTCCGGCGCACGCGCTTCGACCTGCGGGCCGGCCTGGTGAGCGTCGTCCGCGAGCTCGGTCCGATGGCCCGCAAGCACACCCTGGTCGGGCCACGCGCCGGCGCGCCGGTCTGGGCCCGCGGCGACCGGCGCCGCACCGCCGAGGTCGTCGGCGGGCTCGTGCACAACGCGACCAAGTACGCGCCGGCCGCGAGCCGCATCATCGTGTCGGTGACGAAGGAGAAGGACCGAGCGATCGTGCGCGTCGCCGACGAGGGTCGAGGTGTCGCGCCCGAGGACCGCAATCGGATCTTCGAGCCGTTCGTCCGGGTCGGGACGGACGAGATCTCCGGTGCGGGCATCGGGCTGTTCTCGTCCCGCCGCGTGGTCGAAGCCCAGGGCGGGTCGATCTGGTTCGAGGATCGCCCGAAGGGCGAGGCCGGGAGCGTGTTCGCGTTCAGCGTGCCGCTCGCCGGCGGCGAGGACCGATGACCAGCGTCCTCATCGTCGACGACGACCGCGCGATGGTCGGCATGGTCGCCTCCCTGCTCGGCGCGGAGGGCTACGACCTGCTCACGGCGTACGACGGCGAGACCGCGCTCCGCCGGCACGCCGAGGAGCTGCCCGACCTGGTCATTCTCGACCGGCGCCTGCCGAAGATGAGCGGCGACGAGATCTGCAGGCGGATCCGCGCGATCGCGCAGACGCCGATCCTCATGCTCACCGGCGAGAAGGGCGAGGACGAGCGGGTGAAGCTGCTGGACCTCGGCGCCGACGACTACCTGGAGAAGCCGTTCGGCCGCAAGGAGCTGCTCGCGCGGGTCCGCGCGCTCCTGCGCCGAGCCCCGCGCGGCAACGGTCCGGCCTCGGCGACGGACATCGACGGGCTGCGCATCGATACCCGCGCCCATACCGCGCGCATGGGTGGGGAGGAGCTGCCGCTGACGCCGACCGAGTTCCGGCTGCTCGCGGCGCTCGCCGCGCGCCCGGGCGAGCTCGTCGATCGCAAGGCGCTGCTTCGGGCCGGGTGGCCCGAGGAGCGCGATCCCGACCCCGAGTGGCTGAAGGCGCACCTCGCGCGGCTGCGCTCGAAGCTCGAAGCCGCGGGCGCGCCGGTGCCCGCGAACGTGCGCGGTGTGGGCTACAAGCTCGGCTAGACCCGCTCGACCGTGATCCGGTGGGTCGCGAGGTACGCGAGGAGCGCATCGGCGGAGACGTGCTCGTCGGCGGGCACGAGGCCACCGGCCCCGCGCTCACCCGACGCCAGCCGGCGCACGGCGAGCGTCGCCGGTCCGAGCGCCAGGAGGTAGCTGCCGCGCGGCGCGCGCAGCACCCAGCGCGCGACGCCGGCCGAGCCCTCGGCGCGCACGGCGAAGATCCCCTCGGGCGTCCCGGCGAGGCGCGCGAGGCGGACGCCGACGGGAGCCGCCGCGTCCATCGCGCGCCGGGCGAGCCTCGACCGCGACGCGAGCCCGAGCAGCGCCGCCGCGCCGTGGGTGTGCGGGTCGACCCAGAACGCCGCCCCGTCGAGGGCCGGCCAGATCGCGGGGAGCTGGACCTCGAGGCCGCTCTCCACGCGCATCCCGCGAACGGGCGCGAAGTCGCAGGCCTTCCAGGCCGTCGCGGTGACCGAGGCGAGGAACGCGCGCGCCGTCGCGACGTTCGCCGTCTCGCGAGACGCCGGCGCGAGCCAGGCGTCGACGCGCCGCACGTCGCCGACCGCGCTCGCGCGGACGAGCGTCGCGACGACCGCCGAGATGGCGCTGCACCCGGTGAGCACCGCGATGCCGCGGGCCGCGATCTCGCGCTCCCGCCCGCGCATCGCTCGCGCGTACGCGACGCTGTCGGAGAGGTCCACGAGGTCCGCGCCGGCGGCGAGCGCGGCGTCCAGGAGCGCCGTCGATCGCGTCTGGAACGGGCCGACGGCGTCGAGGATCACGTCGTTCTCGTGCAGGGCCGCTCGCAACGACGCGCGATCCTCGACATCGGCGTCGGCGCGCGTCAGCCCGATCGCCGGGATCGAGGCGGCGCGGAGCAGCCGGACGGCGTGCGCGCCGAAGAAGCCGCGCGCGCCGAGGACGATGACCCGCCTCAGGCGATCCGCCGCCCGAACACGACGAGCCAGGGGACGAAGAGCGCGAACAGCGCGGCGGTCAGGACCCGGCTCGCGTCATCGCTTCCGCTCGCCGCCGCGAGCGCGAGGCCGATGCCGAGAATCCATACCGCCCACGACCACCACACCAGCCAGCGGGGAAGCCCGCGGGTCAGCGCGGTGAGCACGCCGCCGGCGACGCTGTAGAGCCCGTTCGCCACGATCCCGCTCAGCCGCAGCGGGGCCGCGACGTCGAACGGGCTTGCGGGCTCCCACGAGATGAGCCGGGTCTCGGCGACGACGTCCGCGACGACGCCAAGCGCCGCGAGGGCGACGGCGACGCGCGCCGAAGCGGGCCACCCGAGCCGCGTGGCC
>JAXDLF010000193.1:0-15794 GCA_034666765.1 Chloroflexota bacterium | reverse complement strand
ACAGGCTGGTCCCGCCGATCACGGCGGCGGCGATCGCGTTGAGCAGCACGTCGCCGCTGCCCGCCGACTGACTCACCGCGAGCAGGCGCGAGGCCGCGAGCACGCCGCCCCACGCCGCGCAGGTGGACGCGATCGCGAACACCGCGACGCGGACCGCCTGGACCGGGATGCCCGCCCGCCGGGCGGCCTCGCGGTTCCCGCCGACGGCGAAGACCATGCGTCCGAAGCGGGTCCGCTTGGCGACGTGGTCCAACAGGACGATGAGACCGACGAGGAACACGAGCGACAGCGGGACGCCGCGGTCCTGGGTCAGCACGAGGATCGCGCCGGCGACGAACGCGCCGATGACCGCGCTGCGGATGAGGAGCGCGCTCAGGGCCTCCGCGCCAAGCCCTGCCGCGAGACGCCTGGTCCGGTCCAGGTACGAGAGGCCGACGACATACCCGACGAGCGCGACGCCGAGCGCCGCCGCGACCCCGCCGGTGAAGTACGTCCCGGCCAGGGCCGTGATGAACGGATCGCGCAGGTTGATCGTGCCGGTGCTCCCGAGGACGAAGAGGAGCGCCCCCTGCCACCCGATGAGGCCCGCCAGGGTCACGACGAAGGACGGGATCCGGAAGCGCGTGATCCACATGCCCTGGAAGACCCCGATGGCCGTGCCGGCGGCCACGCCGGCGGCCACCGCCGCGGGCCCCGGGACGCCCATCTTCACGTTCAGCACCGCCATGATCCCGGCGCACAGGCCACTCACGATCCCGACGGTGAGGTCGATCTCGCCGAGCAGCAGCACGAAGACGACGCCGACGGCGATCGTGCCGACGGCGGCCATCTGCAGCGCGAGATTCACGAGATTGAATGGACTGAAGAACGTGCCGTGGGACGTCGCGTAGAACACGAGCCAGATGACCAGGAGGCCGATGAGCACCGGCAGCTGGCCGATGTCTCCCTGGGCGATCCGCGTCCGGTAGGTCGCGAGGGTGCCGCGCAGGCCCGGGCGATCGGCCACGAGCCGCGGGTCGTTCGCCATCGTGCTCATCCGGCGCTCATGTCGGCTGCGCGGCGGGTGCAGCCCGCGGGACCTCGGGGGTCCCCGGCACCGCGCCGGTCATGTACCCGACGAGCTGCTCGCGGCCGACCGCCTTCGCGTCGTAGGCGCCGACGTACCGGCCGAGGCGCAGGACGGTGATCCGATCGGCCACCGCGAACACGTCTTCGAGGTTGTGGCTGATGAGCACGACGCCGCGGCCGTCCTCACGGAGCCTACGGACGAGCTCGAGCACCTCGTGCGCCTGGCCCACCCCGAGGGCGGCCGTCGGCTCGTCGAGCAGCACGACCTTGTTCTCCCAGAGCACCGAGCGGGCCGCCGCGACGGCCTGGCGCTGCCCGCCGGAGAGCGAGGCGATACGGGTCCGCACGCTTGGGATCTTCACCGAGAGGCGCCGCAGGACCGTGATCGCGCTTCGCTCCATCGAGATCTCATCGAGGGTGCCGAGGACGCCGCCCACGCTCCCGATCTCGAGCCCGAGGAACAGGATCGCGACGACGTCGAGGTTGTCCGCGAGCGCCAGGTCCTGATAGACGGTCGAGATGCCGAGCGCGACCGCGTCGGCAGGGCCATGGAGGACGGTCTCGGCGCCCTGCCAGAGCATCGTGCCCGAGTCCGGCGGGAAGATGCCCGAGATGATCTTGATGAGCGTGGACTTCCCCGCTCCGTTGTCGCCGACGAGGGCGACGACCTCGCCGGCTCGCACGTCGAAGCGGACGTCGGTCAGTGCCTGGACGGCCCCGAACCGCTTGCTGATGCCGCGTAGCTCCAGCAGCGGGGCCGGATGCGCGACCGCCATGAGATCCTCCCGAAGCCCGGACGGCGGGGACACCTGGTCCCCGCCGCCGAACGTCCGGGTGGAGACTACTGGATGCCCGCGGCCTTACAGGCCGCGGTGAACTCGGCGGTGCAGATCTTCGCGACCGTGTCGGCGCCGTAGAACTTGTCGGCGACGATCGTGTCCTTGATCGACTTGGTGCCGGCCACCTTGCCGTCGACCGTGACGGCCAGCGGCACGAGGAGGATCGATGGGACGTCCACCGTCCCGTTGTTGACGACCTTGCCGTTCGTCGTGCTCGTCGCGATGGTCTTGCCGGTGGCGAGATTGCAGGCGAGGGTGGCAGCGGACTCGGCCTGCGGCTGGATCGCCTTGTAGACGGTCATGAACTGGTCACCCGCGAGGATCCGCTGGACCGCGGCGACTTCCGCGTCCTGCCCGGTGACGAACTTCGTCTTCGGGTCGACGCCGCCGGCCTTCATGGCGGCGATCGCGCCGCCGGCGCCGCCGTCGTTCGCGACGTACGCGCCGTCGAAGCCGGTCTTGCCGAGCGAGGCGATGAACTGCTCCATCAGCTGCTGGGCCTCGGTCGCCAGCCAGTTCGCCATGGCGTCTTCCTTGACGATCTGGGCCTTGCCCGCGAAGGCCGCCTTCGCGCCCTTGTTGAAGAGCGTCGCGTTGTTGTCCTTCGGCGAGCCGTTGATGATCGTGATCTTCGGGTTGGTCTTGCCGGCCGCCGTGAGCCCGGCCAGCTGGGTCGTCGCCTGGAGGTTTCCGACGGCTTCGTTGTCGAACGAGATGTAGTAATCGGGCTTCGAGCCGCCCTGGATGAGCCGGTCGTAGCTGATCACCGGGATGCTCTTGGCCTTCGCGTTGTTCACGATGACCCCGGCGGACGCTCCGTCGACCGGGTCGAGGACCAGGACCTTCGCGCCCTGGGCGATCGCGGCCTCGGCCTGCTGCTGCTGGGTGGCCGAGCTCTCGCTGGCGTTGCTGTAGATGATCTCGACGCCAGGGCAGACCGCCTTGAACTTGGCTTCGAAGAACGGCCGGTCGGCGGCCTCGTACCGGGCGGTCGACTTCTCCGGAAGGAGCAGCGCCACCTTTCCGCTCGCGCCCGACGCCGAGGCACCCGGTGCGGTGGTGCCGCCGCAGCCGGCGACGAGGATCGCGAACGCGAAGAGCGCGATGAGAATCCGCTGTGTACCCACGTGGTCTCCTTCTCCCGATAGCGAGGCGCGGTGCCCTCGTCCCCTGGTCCCTGCCCGTCGCAATTAGTTGGTCGGGACAACAAACGAATGCCGGGCGACAATAGGAAGCGATGGATCGCCTGTCAATGCGTCGGTTTGCCGCATGAACCTGAGCGAACCCTCCCCGGCCGCACGGCTTCCGGGCCGGCACCGCGCCGCCGACCAGGGCGCGGTCCGGCTGAACAACCTGGCCGTGGTGCTGCACCAGCTGAGCGCCCGGCCGCTGCTGTCGCGGGCCTCGATCGCCGCGACCACCGGCCTCAACAAGGCGACGGTGTCGAGCCTCATCGCCGAGCTCATCGGCTCCGGGCTCGTGCGCGAAGCCGGGATCCGCGGCGGCGCCGTCGGCCGGCCCGGCCGGACGCTCGAGCTCGATGGAAGCGGGCGTGCGGCCATCGGCCTCGAGATCGACGTCGAGTACGTGGCCGGGCTGGCGCGCGACCTCGCGGGCCGCGACATCCACAGCGTGACCCGGCTGTTCGACGTCGCCGGCCAATCTCCGGAGGCGACGATCGGTGCGCTCGTCGGCGTGGTCGAGGAGCTCACCGACCGCATCCGATCGGGCGGCGCGGACGTCGCCGGGATCATGATCGCCGTGCCCGGCCTCGTCGACATGGGCCACGGCCTCGTCATGCGCGCTCCGAACCTCACCGCCGGCTGGCGCGAGCTGCCGCTCGCCGCGCGAATGCGCGCCGCGCTCGGGAACCCGGACTACTCCGTCCAGATCGAGAACGACTCGAACCTGTCGGCGCTCGCCGAGTACCGCGAGGGCGCCGACGCCCGCGCGAGCCAGATGGTCTACGTCACCGGGCAATTCGGCGTGGGCGGCGCGGTGGTCATCGATGGCCAGCTCCAGCGCGGCGCGCTCGGATTCAGCGGCGAGGTCGGCCACATGGTCCTCGACGAAGCCGGCCCGCCCTGCGGCTGCGGTCGGAACGGCTGCTGGGAGGCGTACGTCGGGCTCGGCGCGCTCCTCCGGCGCGTGGACCCGGCGTGGGATCTCACGGTGGACCCGGCCGAGGCGGTCGAGGAGATCGTCCGGCGAGCGGAGAGCGGCGACGACGACACCCTCCGCGCGCTCCATGAGATCGGCACGTGGCTCGGCGTCGGCGCGTCGATCCTCGCGAACATCTTCAATCCGGAGGTGCTCGTCCTCGGCGGCTACTTCGCGCGGATCGGGCCGTGGGTCTACGACATCGCGATGAACGAGCTGCGCCAGCGCGTCCTGGCCCCCGACCTGGGCGGTTGCCGGGTCACGTTCTCGGTCCTGGGCTTCTCGGCTCCGCTGCGTGGCGGGACCGGGCTCGTGACCGACCGCATCCTGTCCGACCCCATGTCCCTGACCCGGAACGACAGGACCGCGCCGCGGCGCGCCCGGACCGCCGCTAGCCCGGCCGCTCCGCGGCGATCAGGTCGAGGCTGAGGCACGACCACCCGAAGTCCGTCGCGCCATAGCCTTCGGCCGTGAAGGGGTTGTAGAACTCCCGGATCCCGCCGCGGGCCTGCATCGCGACGGTGCGGCGCGCGAGCTCGCTCGCCACGTCGTCGAATCCGTGCGAGCGCAGGCCCCAGTAGAGATACCAGTTGACGTTCACCCACGTCGGGCCGCGCCACGTGGTCTTGGTCCGCCATGTCGGGTCGAACGTCGGATCGTTGGCCGCCACGCTCGGGACCGGATACGGCAGCCAGAACTCCTTCTCGTTGAGCAGGTGCTCGTGGACGAGGCGCGTCGCCACGTCGTGGTCGAGATCGGGAAGGATGAGCGGGAACAGCGACGTGAACGTGAGCACCTTGGCCTGCTCCTGACCGGCGCCCGAGAGATCCCAGAACACCCCGGCCGTGGCGTCCCAACACTTCGCCATGAGCGCGTCGCGCGTCCGCTTCGATTCGCGCTCGAAGCGATCCGCGTCCGGGGCGCCGACGGCGCGCGACAGCTTCGCGAGCGCGCGCAGGCCGTCCGCGTAGATCGAATTCATCATCACGTCCGCGAACAGGAACACGTCCAGCAGCGGCTGCCGCTCCGGGGGCACGTCCTGGTACGCCGTGAACAGGCGCTGCATCGAGCGTCGCAGGGCGGGAAGGGTGTCGCTCGGCGGGTCGTACGGGATACCCATCGCCCGGTCGTACTTCGGGCTGGCATCGAGTCCGGACTCGTCGGGCTGGATGATGGCGACGAGCCCGTCGTGGTCGGGGTCGCGGACCCGGGCGAGCCAATCGAAGAACCGCGCCATCGGCGGCAGCAGCTCACGCACGAAATCCGCGTCGCCGGTCGCGTCGAAGATCCGCTCCACCGCGCGGGCCACGACCGGAGGCTGGATGGTCGCCGTGAAATACGGGTGCCCGAGGCGGATGGAGTACTCCTCCTCCAGCCAATGGGCGTGCGCCTCGCGCTCCCACAGCAGCATGTGGGCGATGAAGCCGTCGGGCTGCGCGCCCTGCATGAGGCAGCGGAGCTCCTGCTTCGCGAGGTCCGGATCGACGTGGAGCAGCGCGATCGCGTGGAAGGCGCTGTCCCAGAACCATTGGAACGGGTAGTGCGTCGGGGACGGGCACACGAAGTCGTAGCGCATCCCGTCCCAATCCGACGTGCCGGACTGGCGGTTGCTCGTCAGGATGCGACGCGCTTCGGCCGTGACGCGCTCGGCCTCGGCCGGATCGATCCGGCTCCTGGCGACCGCCACTAGCGCAGCTCCACGGTGCCGCCCATGGTCGCCACGATCGCCCGGTCCGCGTCGACCTCGATGCGATTGCCGCGGCCGAGCATCACCTCGCCGTGGTAGAACACCCCGATCCCGTTCAACCGGCCTTCCGGTCCGGGCCGCATCGCGCCGATGCGATTCCCGGCGATGTCCGCCATGGATGAGTCGACCACCCAGATCCCGGCATCGGCGTTGTCCATGATCGTGTTCTTCGCGACCGTCGCCATCGACATCTCGCTGATCGACACGCCGCGGAGGCCGCTCCCGGTCACGGTGTTGGACTCGATCATCGCGTGCGAGTTGTGCAGGATGATGCCCTCGCGCGTGGCCCCGGCGACGACGTTGCCGGTGATCACCGATGCCGGCCGGCTCATCGTGTTCGCGAGCTCGATGCCCATCCCGAATGGGCCGGTCCCGGCCCGGACCTCGTTGCCCTTGATCAGCGCGGCCGCGCGCGACAGCCGGATGCCGGCCATGGCCGCGCCGGTCACGAGGTTCCCGATGATCTGCACCGCGTCCGACCGGTCGACGGTGATCCCGTACTCGCCGCCGACGACGGCCAGTCCCTGGAGCCGCACGCCGCCCACGTCGCTGATCGCGATGGCGGTCGACCCATCCGGGGCCACGACCTGGCTCGCGCGGCCCGGCGCACCGACGAGGCTCAGCGACTTGGTGATCACGATCGGCCCGGCGTACGTCCCCGGGCCGAGCTGGATGATCGCGCCGGCGGGGGCCGCGTCGATCGCCTGGGTCAGCGTCGCGTACCGACCGGGGACCGCGACCGTCGGCGCGAACGCACCGGGCGCGACCGCGAAGATCCCGACGGCCAGGCTCGCGACGACGGCGAGCAGCCCGGCCGCTCTCATGACTTCACCGATCCGGCCAGCAGGCCCGAGACGAAGTACCGCTGGAGGCTGAAGAAGACGATGAGCGGGATCGCCATGGTGAGGAATGCCGCCGCCGAGAGCAGATCCCACTCGGTGCCATACGTGGTCAGCAGGTTCACCACCCCGACCGTCATCGGCTGCAGGTTCGGGCTCTGCAGGTAGATGAGCGCGACGAGCAGGTCATTCCACACCCAGAGGAACTGGAAGATCGCCAGCGACGCGATCCCCGGGACGGAGAGCGGCAGCACGATCCGCCAGAACGTCCGCAGCTCCGAGCTTCCGTCCATCCGGGCGGCCTCGATGAGCGATCGGGGCAATCCGGCGAACGACGACTGCAGCAGGTAGATGGCGAACGGGAGCCCGTAGGCGGTGTGGGCGATCCAGATGCCGAGGAAGTTGCCGGTGAGATGGACGACATTGAACAGCTGCAGCACGGGAACGAACGTCATCTGCATCGGCACGATGAGCAGGGCCACGAGGGTGAGGAACAGCCAGTCCCTCCCGCGAAAGGACATCCACGCGAAGGCGTAGGCGGCCAGCGACGCGAGCAGGACCGGGAGGATGGTCGACGGGATCGTGATGATCAGGCTGTTCAGGAAGTTCTGCGCGAGCGAGTCGGTCGTCCCGCGCGACGTGAGGACATGGATGTACGTGTCGAGCGTGAAGCGATGGTCGGCGAGCGCCGTCCACCAGCCCGTGGAGTGGATGTCATCGCGCTCACGGAAGGACGTGACCAGGAGGCCGATGGTCGGCACGAGCCACACCGCCCCGATGAACAGCAGCGCGGCGTGAATCGGCGTCCGGGCCAGCGCGGCGGCGACCCTCGTCGCGAGCGGCTCGCGGCGCGCCGGCAGGGCCGCGCTCACCGCGGTCATCGGCCCGCCTCGGCGCGGAATCGCCTGATGTTCAGCAGCATGATGGGGATCACCAGCACGAGCATGATCACGGCGACGGCGCTGCCGTAGCCGGCGCGGCCGCTGTTGAACGTCTCGACGTACTGCGTGAACGCGATGACCCGCGCCGCCCCGAGCGGACCGCCGTTCTGCCCGCCCATCACGTAGATGAGGTCGAACATCTTGATGACGTAGATGATCATCGTGACCGCCACGACGGAGATCGTCGGTCCGAGCAGCGGCACCTGGATGCGGGCGAAGATCTGCGGTCCGGTGGCCCCGTCGACGCGCGCGGCCTCGAGGATCTCGGCGGGAATGCCCTTCAGCGCGGCCGAGAGGATGACCATCACGAAGCCGGCGTTGATCCAGATGGCCGCCACGATGATGGCCGGATTGATGAGGTCGACGCTCCCGGTCCACGAGATCGGCTCGAACCCGGGGATGAGCGCGGTGAGGACCGCGTTGAGCAGGCCGATGTTCGGGCTCGGGCTGTAGATGAACAGCCAGATGATCCCGGCAGCGGTCGCGGAGATCGCCATCGGGAGGAAGATCACCGATTTGATGATCGATTCGTAGCGAACGCGGTCCGCGAGGACCGCGATGATCAGCCCGACGGCGATGACGAGCGGGGTGTACGTCACGAGCCAGAGGACGTTGTTGACGACGGCGCCGCGAGGGGGGAACTGGCTGAGGTCGAGGAAGTTCGGATCCGCCGTCAGGAGCCGCACGAAGTTGTCGAGGCCGACGAACCGCGTGAAATTGAACCCTTGGCCGCCGTACAGACTCAGCCGGATCGTCCAGAACATGGGGTAGACGATCAAGGTGGCGATCAGCAGCGCCGCCGGCGCCACGAAGAGCCACGGCGTCGCGCGCGAGCTATGGCTACGCACTGTTCACCGCCCCCGCGGAGGATCGGAGGCGGGCCCGGGGGCCCGCCTCCCTGATGCCCGTCTTAGTACGCGGTCTTCGCGAAGTTCTCCAGCTGCTGAGCGATGCGATCCACGTCGTTCGGGTGCGTGACGAGGTCTTGGAGCGCCGTGAACTCGAAGTCGCCGCCGAGCGCCGACGGCGCCAGGTCGGATCCGTCGAAGAGGAACACGGTCGCCGCGGCCGTCTGCTCGTGGAGCTTCTTGGCGATGACGCTCGTGATCTTGCTCGAATCCACCAGCTTGTTCGGCGTGCCGCTGCCGGTGGCGGCGTAGATGTCCGCCGCTTCCTTGGTGATGATGTACTGCATCAGGGCTCGGCCTTCCGGCGAGTCCTTGAACATGATCGCGAGGTCTCCACCGCCCGTGATCGGCGTGCCGTAGGCCGCATCGATCTGGGGGAAGGTGAAGAAGTCGTAGTCGGTGCCGGCCTTCAGGTCCTTGTTCACGTCGGTGCCGATGATCACTCCGACGAAGCCGCCCTCGTAGAACATCTCCGCCGTCGGCGTCTTGCCGAAGGCCTGGGCGATGCCCTCGGTGAAGGCGGTGCCGACGACGCCCGAGCCGCCGCCCGGGAAGTAGCCCGGGGTGCCAAAGAGCTGCGCGAACAGGGTGAGGGCTCGCTTCACGGTCGGATCGGTCCACGCGACCTTATGCGTGACGTGCAGGTCGTTGTAGACCTTGGGGGTCGCGACGCGCGAAAGGATGTTCTCGAACCAGTCGGTGAGGACCCACCCATCCTTGCCGCCCGAACCGAACGGGGTCTTGCCCGCCGCCTTGTACTTGTTCGCCAGCGCGATCAGGTCGTCCCACGTCTTCGGGACGGTGCCGCCGATCGCCTGCAGCGACGCGGGCTTGTACCAGACCGTGCTCTTCGAGTCGGCCTTGAAGAGGTACCCGTAGAGGGTCCCGTCGACCCGGCCGAGGTCCTGGAACGACTTGCCGAGCGCGGCGTCCACGGCCTTCGGGTCGAGGATCTCCTTGCCCACCGGCTCGTCCAGCGGGATGAGGTTCCCGGCCTTCGCGAACTCGGCGAGGGAGCCGGGCCGGGGCTCGAACGCGATGTCCGGCGGATTGCCGCCCGCAACGCGCGTGCGGACGAGTGCCTCGAGGTTGCGCGATTGCTCGTAGTTGACCGGGATACCGGTCTTCGCGGTGAACGCGTCGATCACCTTCTGGAACGCGTCGCGCTCGCCGCCGCCCCAGTTGGCGATGACGGTGATGGTTCGCTTCCCGGACGTATTGCCCGAGCCCTGCGGGGTCGCGGTCGACTGGCACGCCGCGGCGACCAGCGTGACCACCAGCGCGATCGCGAGGAACGAGAACATGGACCGACGCGGTTTGCCCGCCAACATCGCTACCTCCCGCCGCCGGTCGCGCCGCCTTCCCAGCGGTTGGTGAATCGATCAGGCGCGGCCGAGGCGGGCTCACGCTAGGCAGACGGCAGGCGAGTGTCAACGAATTGTTGGACCGGTTGGGGTGCGCGCCTACCATCCGTGTCGTGAGCGTTACGTGGGCTCGCCCGATCGCTCGAGTGGCGACGGCCACGCCGTGGATGGCGGCGTTCACCCTCCTCCTGCTCGCGCAGACCGGGCACCTGTTCGAGCACGTCGCGCAGATGGTGCAGATCCACGCGCTGGGACTGACCGGCTCGGACGCGCGCGGGATCGCCGGTCAGCTCGACATCGAATGGGTCCACTTCGTCTGGAACGCCGGCGTCGTCGCGCTGCTCGGCGCCCTGCTGTATCACTCGCGCTCCAACCGGTGGCTCGTGTTCGCCTGCCTCTTCGCGGCGTGGCACCTGATCGAGCACGACGTGATCATGATGTCGTTCCTCGCCACCGGAATCCCCGGGTCACCCGGGCTCCTGTCGTCAGGCGGTGCGATCGGGGGCGGACTCCCACTGTCACGCCCGGACCTGCACTTCCTCTACAACGTCATCGAGACGGTGTCGATCGCCGTCGCCTACGTCTGGCAGCTACGGTCGGAGAGCGCACCGCCGGCGCGCTAGGGCCGCTCCGCGAAGCGAGCTACCGGGCGGGGGCGGGCGCTGAGGACGAGCTACCGGCGCGATCCGTCGGCTTGCGCTTCTTGACGTCGGGGTTCTTCGCGCGGCGTCGGGCGTTCTTGAGACGGGCTCGTGATCCTGTGCGTCGCGACATGCTTTCTCCTCTCGGATCCGACCATAAGGATGCGTCATCCGGCCGGGCATTGCTAGGGCGCGAAGACATCGCTGCTGCCGCCCGCTGTTTCCGGTCTCGTCGCGCTGCGTCGCCGGGCCAGGCACGACCGTACGGTCATGTCGAGGTGCGCGACGAGCGCCAGGCCGTGCGGCGCGGCCCAGAACGCGACGAATGCGTACGCCGCGCCGATCAGCAGATCGATGACGTAATGCTCACCGAGATAGACCGCCGCGAGCCACGCCGCGAGCACGTACGCCATCAACGGCAACGCACGCCGACCGAAGGTGCGAACGGCGAACAGCGTGACGAGCAGCGGATACGCGGCGTGCAGCGACGGGATCGCGGCAACGGCGTTCGGGTCGAGGCCGTGGTAGATGGTCGGCAGATCGAAGCGATCCGGCATGTACGCGAGCGTCCGATCCAGGATCCGCGAGACGCCGTCGATCGAGCCCTGCTGCGACGCGAGCCAGGGCGGCGCGGCCGGGAACGCGACGTACGTGACCCACGCGCCGTACGACAGGATCGTCAGCGCCGCGACGAACCGTCCGAACTGCCGGCGGCGGCGTAGCCAGAGGAGGGTCGCGAAACCGAGCGGCAACGCGAAGTGGATGAAGTAGATCGCCGTGGCCGCGATGTCATACCACTGCGGCGCCGGCCGCACGAGCAGCGCCTGCAGGCCCGCGGACGGGACGACGCCGA
Source organism: Chloroflexota bacterium (assembly GCA_034666765.1). Taxonomy (GTDB): domain Bacteria; phylum Chloroflexota; class Limnocylindria; order P2-11E; family P2-11E; genus UBA4735. Next base: position 4,434 of record JAXDLF010000193.1, on the reverse strand, counting down.
ACAGCGCCGAGTCCACGCGGACCTGCTCGAACACGTGGACCCGTGGATTCAGGTCGTCCGCGAATCCCCGCATCGAGTCGTAGGAGACGAGCAGGAACAGGAACGGCAGCCAGTCGAGGAGGAGCCGGCGGGTGCGGCCGATGGCGAGGCTGCCGATCAGCAGCAGCGCGACCCATCGATCCGGAAGGATCTCGACCCCCTGGATCAGCATCGCGACGGTGGCGATGCCCATGTAGGCCACGAACACGGCTGTCGCGAGCGGTCCGGCACCCTCCACGTTCGCGACAGGTACCGTCCGCGGGGCGCGAAAGGTTCAGGCTCGCCCGCGCCGTCCTCGGACCCACGCCGCGAGCTCGTCCGCGCTCAGGTAATTGAGGATCCGCTCGCGCCTGACGCCGGCCAGGATGGCGGCGGCCACGCCGATCCAGACCACGTACAGCTCGCCGGGTGTGTGGGCGTCGGTCCCGATGGAGATCCGGCACCCGGTCTCGGCGGCCAGCCGCAGGAGCTCGACGTCCAGGTCCTGCCGGTCGGGATACGCGTCGATCTCGAGGGCCTTGTCGAGCTCGGTCGCGCGCTCGACCACGCGACGCCAGTCCGCGGAGAGGCCGAGGCGGAAGTTCCAGATCCGGCCGCGCGGATGGGCGTGGACGTCCACGGTGCGATTGGCGAGGGCCTTGAGATAGCGCTCGGTCTGATCGTCCTTCTTGCGTAGCTGCCCGTGGAACGCGCCGAGCACGATGTCGCGGTCGGCGAGAAACCGCTCGTCCATGTCCCCCGCCCCCTCGGGCGACACGTTCATCTCGATGCCGCGCAGCACCCGAAGCCGCTTCCCGGCGCCCGCGAGCGCCGCGTTCGTCGCGGCGATCTCCCGATCCTGCTGCGCGAACGCGCCCTCGTCCATGCCGCTCGCGATCTTCAGCTGCTTCGAGTGGTCGGTGAGGGCGATGTACTCGTAGCCCAGCGGCTCGGCCGCGTCGACCATCTCGGCGATCGTGCCGCCGCCGTCGGTGTACGTCGTGTGCATCTGCAGGTCGGCCCGCAGCCCGCGCTCCCAGTCGGGATGACCCGCGACGACCTCCCGCGCCGCGGCGTAGCTGATGAACCCGGTGCGGAGTGGCGGTGGATCCGGGACCACGGGCGGCTCGTCGAGCCAGTGGTGGATCTGCCGGGCGATGAACGGGCCGACCGCGACGAGCTCGGTGAGCGAGCGGTCCTCGGCCACGAGGTCCGCGGCCTCCATCGGCCACATCAGGGCCCGCCGGGCCGCGCGGCGGAACGCCCGCTGGGTATTGCCCTCACTCTGCTCGGCGGCGCGCGCGAGCAGCTCGGCGAGCTGGATGTTCCGGAGCGGTCTGCTGATGCGCGCCGAAGAAGCACGCGCCGTGCCCTCGCGGTCGGCGCCTCAGGCGATCACCGGCCGAGGGCGGCGACGAGGGCGGGCAGGAGTGGCAGGTCGAGAGGCTTCAGCAGTGACGCGACGAACCCGCCGAGATCAGCGGGGCGGTCGAACCGCCGCGCCGAGACCACGAGCACGGGGATGTCGCTCGTGGCCGGATCGGCCCGCATCGTGCGCAGGACTTCGTAGCCGTCCATGCCCGGGAGCGCGAGATCGAGGATCACGAGATCGGGGTTGGGATCGAGCAGCCCGAGCCCCTCGACACCGTCGGCGGCAAGCACGGCCTCGTGCCCCTCGTCCCTGAGCATTCGGCCGTACATCTCGCGCGTGTCGCCGTCATCTTCGATCGCCAGGATGCGCAGCTCAAGACTCCCGGTCCAGCGTGCGATACGAAAGCGGACCCCAACCATACCGACTGCGGCGGGGGGTACACCAGCGACGGTCGAGCCAGCGAGCGCTGAGACTGCCCGCCTATCCTCTCGGCGGGGGCCTTAGCTCAGCGGTCAGAGCTGCTGCTTTACACGCAGCGGGTCGGAGGTTCGAATCCTCCAGGCCCCACCGCGCGCCGCGCGACGATCGGACGCCGAGCGGCTCGGGCGCACTCGCGCGCGCTAGCTGACGACCATCCAGGGCATCGGCGGCAACGGGAAGAGCCGCACGTTGCGACCGGCGAGGATCAGCGCGTCGGCGAGGCCCTCGAGGCGCCCGAGCTGCGTCGCGAAGTAGTCGAGGCGCTCGACACCGCGCGCGTCCAGATCGGCCTGCTCGCTGCCCCGCCGGGCGATGAGCTGCCAGAGCTCGAAGTAGTCGCGCGAGAGGTCGTCGGCATGCACCGTCAGCTGCGCCTCGTAGCGGCAGCGGGCCAGACGGACGCCGGCGGTCTCGAAGGTGGTCAGCCGGCCCAGGGCCGCGAGGAAATCGGCGCGAAGGCGGATGACCTCGTCGCTCCCGGCGTCGGCGCGCGAGCGGCGGTAGGCGCGTCCGCGGGCCTTGGCCTGCACCGAAAGCTCCCGATGGCGCTCGTCGATGCGCTGGCGGAAGCGTTCGCTGCGGACGGCGGTGGTCGTCCAGACGACCGGCGCACGAGGCGGCATGTCATGCCGATTATCCTGCCGCTCGCACCGTGAACAAGACTGTTCATGACCGACGGGACATGAGAAAATGAATGAGCCCGACCTCGCGCGGTCCCTCCTGCGTTCCGCCCGGACCATCGCCGTCGTGGGGTACTCGTCGCGGCCGGACCGGCCGAGCAGCTCCGTGTCCGCATACCTCCGTCGCAACGGATATCGGATCGTTCCGGTCAATCCCCAGCTCGGTGGCGCAATGTTCGACGGCGAACGCTCGTACGACCGGCTCGCCGACATCCCGGCGGCGACGGGGATCGACTTCGTTGACGTGTTCCGCCGCGGAGAGTTCCTCGACGACGTCGTGGACGACGCGCTCGCAAGCGGCATGAGCGCGATCTGGTTCCAGCTCGGACTCGGGAACATCGACGCTGCGCGCCGCGCGGAGTCGATGGGCCTGCGCGTGGTGTGGGATCGGTGCACCGCGATCGAGCACCGCCGGCTGGGGGCGGGCTCCTAGCTCACCAGCGGCTGCGGGGCGTGAGGGCAACCTCTTTCGTGACGTCTCCCCCGCTCACGACCCGAGACCAGAACGGATCCAGCTCGAATCGCGCGTTCGCGACCCGGAGCGTCGCGATCAGGCCGGCGAAGTCCCGCAGCCGGAACGGCTTCGTGTACACCTACACCGTCGTCGCGCGGCCGCGCGCGACGAAGTGCGGCGCCGATACGCCCGAGTGCGCGCCGGGATAGCGCTTCGCGTCGACGCGCTGGAGCGAGCCGATCGCGACGCTCTCCCGGTGCAGCCCGAAGAACGTCCGGTACGCGAGCTCGTCGCCGACGATGCGCAGCTCGGTGAAGTACGCGTAGTTGACGACGATGAGCGCGTTGAGCGCGAGGAGCCCGATGCCGATGGCGGTCATGACCGCGTCGGACCCCGCCACGCCGAAGACGAGCACGCTGATGCCGGCGAGGGGAAAGAAGGTGTACGACGGCCAGAGCACCAGCAGGTCGGGCCGCACGCTCGTCACGACGTCAGTTTACGAGGCCACGTCGGGCACCGGCGCGATCGCGAGCCGGCGGTCGACGTCCGCGAGGGCGGCACGTGCCGCGGCCGATCCCGCCGCGCGCTCGTCATCCTCGAGCAGCAGGCGCGGATCGGCCCATTCGGCGATCCGCGCGGCGTAGAAGTCATGCAGTCCGGCGAGGGCCTCGCGGATCGGCAACGGGCGATACGGCGTGCCGGTCGTCTCGCAGGCGATGCGGTACTCGAGCTCGGTCGGGCCGTAGCAGCCACGACAGACGAAGACCCGGACCTCCGCCCCGTTGTCGAGCGCCCGCGTCGGATGCGCGTCGGCGGCGATGTCCTCGGCGCGGCAGCGGGGGCAGCGGGTGACGCGCACGACCGAATTGTGGCTGGCACGGGGCGTGCTTCGCCGCGTGGTCGATGGAGCACGCAGCCGGACAGCGGGCAGAGGCGGCGGCGACCGCGGACGAGCGGGTGGACGAGGCCGTCCAGCGGGTGTCCCCGTTCAAGGCGTGGTTCGGCAGGGTGGCGACCCAGGTCTCGGACGCGATGGGCTCGGTGTGGGCGTTCTGCGTCGCGGTCCTGATCATCCTGGCATGGGTACTGACCGGTCCGCTCTTCGGCTTCTCGGACACCTGGCAGCTCGTGATCAACACCGGCACGACGATCGTGACATTCCTGATGGTCTTTCTCATCCAGAACACCCAGAACCGTGACGCGAAGGCGACCGAGCTGAAGCTCGACGAGCTGATCCGGGCGGTCAGCGACGCGCGGAATCAGTTCATCGGCGCGGAGCGCGAGCCCGAGGAGCTCCTCGAGCTCGAGAAACGCAAGATCGAGGCGGAGAAGAACACGCCGACCTCGCCGGCGGCCGGCGAAGGACGGACCGAACCGCCCTCGCGGAACGGCACGCCACGCAACGGGGAGCCCGCGGGTCACCGCTAGCC
>JAXDLF010000192.1:0-2885 GCA_034666765.1 Chloroflexota bacterium | reverse complement strand
ACGAACGGTTCGCCGCCTACGGCGACGAGACGTTCCGCCAGGTCGCGGCACGGACCGGCCTGCCGCTCGAGCTGTTGCTCGTCATCCGTGAAGCGATGGGATCGGCCGAGGCCAGGCCCGACGACCGGCTGCGACTCGACGAGCTCAACGTCGTGCCGATGCTGCACTTCATGATGGGCTTGGGCTCGCGCGGATCCGTCGTCGAGGGGTTCATCCGCGTCCTGGGCGAGAGCCTGCGTCGCGCCGCTGAGACCGAGGGCGACTGGTGGCGAAGCGAGGTCATTCCGCGGTTCGGCGACCAGGGGCCAACGTACGAGCAGCTCGTGGAGCTGCTAGGGCACGACATCTCGAGGTCGAGCGACGAGGCGCTGCTCGCGATCTATCGCGGCCAGCAGGCAAACGCGTGGCTCAAGAACATCTTCGAGGGCTTCGGGTCGAGCCTGGTCGCGGCCGGGCTGCATACCCGCGACGAGCATCCGCCGGCGATGTGCTTTCTCGATCTCACCGGCTACACGCGCCTGACGGACGAACGCGGTGATACCGCGGCGGCGGAGCTCGCGAGCCGCCTCGGGCGCATCGTCCAGCGGACCTCGGGCCAGCATGGCGGCCGGCCCGTCAAGTGGCTCGGCGACGGCGTGATGTTCCACTTCCGCGAACCAGGACCGGCGGTCCTCGCCGCCCTCGAGATGGTCGAGAGTGGCCAGAAGGAGGGGTTGCCACCGGCGCGCGTCGGCCTGCATGCGGGTCCGGTGCTCTTCCGCGAAGGCGACTATTTCGGCCGAACAGTGAACGTGGCCGCCCGGATCGCCGACTACGCGCGGCAGGGCGAGGTGCTCGTCAGCCAGGAGGTCGTCGACGCGTCCAACGGGCATGGGCTCGTGTTCGCCGAGATCGGCGCCGTCGAGTTGAAGGGCCTCACCGAAACGGTGCGGCTTCATATCGCGCATCGCGGCCCCGCCTGAAGACGGCGGCGACGTCGCAAGTCGCGGGTCGCCGTCGCGCCGGTCGTCGGCGCGTGCCCGGCCGGCGCGGGCCCGGCCGGCGCGGGCGCACGGGCCCGTAGGATGGGTGCCCTCGACCGCCACGCAAGAGGGAGGCTGTTCAATGCTGGAATTCCGCGTGAATCGGCCGAAGCAGAAGTTGGCCGCCGGCGAGGTCGTGACCCTGGTGATGGGCGACTACTCGGCCGACACGGCCGAACTGCTCGCCTCCAGCGGCATCGACATCCTGTGGGGCGAGATGGAGGATGGCACGACGTCGTGGCGCGACATCGCCGACTACTCACGCGCCGCCGACCTCTGGGGCGCGTGCTACATGGTGCGGGTCACGCGCAATGACCCGACGCTCATCGGCCGGGCGCTCGCCTGCGGTGCCGGCGGAATCATGGTCCCCCACGTCAACACGGCCGACGAGGCGCGCGCCGTCGCCCGCGCCTCGTACTACGGTCCCCGGGGCATGCGCGGGATGGCCGGCGGTCGACGCTCCTATGGCGCGGTCGACTACCACCGCGAGGCCAACGAGAACGTCCTGACGGCGATCCTGCTCGAGGACGTCGCGATGGTGCCGCACCTGCCCGACATCGTGCAGGTGGAGGGAATCGACGTGTTCTACGTGGCGCCGGGCGACCTGTCGCAGAGCATGGGCCTCACGGGCCAGACCGACCATCCGGACGTGCGCCGGGTCGTCAACGACAGCATCGCCACGATCGTGACGTCAGGGAAGGTCGCCGGTGCGCTCGTAAACGAGACGAATCTCGAGCAGACGCTGGCCCAGGGCGTCCGGTTCATCGGCACGAGCTGGGAGGGCTGGCTCAGCTCGTCTGCGAGGCGCTTCGCCGATCGCGCTCACGCCGGCAGGACCTAGGGGCTCCCGCGCGCTCGGGAGCCACCAGAGTCGAAGGGATTCGGGCACGGACTCCTGAGACGTTGCCGCCTGGAGATCATCCCGTTCGGCGGTCGCGACGACGTCCGGCTCCTGGGGAGGCCTCCCGATCAGGCGCGATTCATCCCCATCGCGTGTGAATCCCGCTCCGGTCACGATTCGACGAAGCCATGACCGCAGGGCCGGACCGCGCCAGGAACCAACCTCGTGCGCGGACCGAACCACCCCGCTCCCGACGTCGTCCATGCCGACTCCTGTGGCCAGAATCCCCCACCGCAGCCGGCGCTCGTCGTCCCGGTCGGAGCGCGCACCGCTCATTCTACGTGGCCGAGATGGCCGGAATTCGCGTGGGTTGGTGACACTCGCGCGGCGGCGCGGATCTTCGCGACAGGTCGCATCGGGGCAGTGTTCGGGGCGACCTGGCGGAGTTCGCGAGGCTCGCCGAGCGGTAGCCGGTTTCGTTGCGGGGTTTCGGCAGGAATACAATCGACCCGCTCACCGATCCCGCCGGCCGCCACGAACGCCGTCGGGTCGATCCGCTCCAGGCGAGGTGCGCGATGGACGCCTTAATCGTGGAGCTCCCCGATAAACGCGGCGAGCTCGCGCGCCTGGCCGATGCGATCGCCCAGCAGGGCATCAACATCACCGGGTGCTGCGGGGCGACCGCGGGCGCGGCCGGCGCGATCGTCCTGATGACCGACAACGACGCGCGTGCCCGCGGCGTGCTCGACGAGGCCGGTTACCGGGTCCGGAAGGTGGAACTCGTCTCGATCTGGGTCTCGGACCGGCCGGGCGGACTGGCCGAAGCCGCGCGGCGATTGGATGATGCCGGCGTCAACATCGAGGCATTGATCCCCACCCGGACGCTCGGCGGCAACGTCGAGGTCGCCTTCGCGACCGACAACCCTGGTCGCGCGCGGTCCGCTCTCGGCGATGGTGTACTCGCGGCTCCGCGAGGCTGACTCCGAGAGGAAGCATCACATCCGCGAGAGCGCAATCCGGAC
>JAXDLF010000191.1:0-7026 GCA_034666765.1 Chloroflexota bacterium | reverse complement strand
CGGGGACCTCCGTTTCGACCGCGACACAATCCGCGACGACCCCGGCGCCGGCGGCCTCCTCCGGGCCGAACATCGCCGATGTGCTGAAGGCCGGAAAGACGACCACCTACAAGGCGACCTACAAGTTCTCCATTGGTGCCGCCGGGCAGACCACCACCTCGGATCAGACGTGGTACTCGAAGGGGTCGAACACCCGATTCGACTTCTCGGCCGGCCCCGGTGCCTCGATCTCGATCTACTCGCTCGCCGACGGCACGTTCCTCTGCACGAACGCCGGCGGGACGGCCTTCTGCCAGAAGACCGCGCAGCAGGCCGCGCTCAGCCAGAACCCCGCCGCGGACTTCGCGCTCCAGCTGCAGGGTGACCCGACCAAGTTCAACGCCGCCTTCACCGGTAGCCAGGCGATCGCGGGCCAGCAGGCCCAGTGCTACAGCGTGAAGTCCGTGGCCGGCGGCGCGTTCGGCGACGTGAGCACCTGCTACTCGTCCGGCGGCGTGCCGCTCAAGACGACGATCAACTCGTCCGGCTCGACGGTGTCGATGGAAGCCACCGCGTTCACGACGACCGTGACCGACGCGGACTTCGTGCTGCCCGCGGCGGTCCGTTAGCGGTCGAGAGCGACCAGCGCCTCGCGCGCGGCCTCGCGGACCCACGGGTAGGGGTCGGTGACCGCCGCGCGCTCGAGCAACGGGCGCACCCGGCCGTCGCCGATGCTCGCCAGGGCCGCCGCGGCGGCCTCGCGGACCCCGGATTCCCGGTCCCCGAGGAGCCCGGCCACCTCCACGAGTGCGTCGCGGGCCCGGAGGCGGTCGAATCCGTGCGCGGCGAAGATGCGGATCATCCAGTCGCCGTCCTTCGCGGCGCGCCGGAATGCCGGCAGCGCCGCCGGCTCGCGCAGCTCCGCAAGCGCGAGGAGGGCCCACCTCCGCACCTCGCTCGGCTCGTCGGCGGCCTGGAGGAGGATCGCGACGGCGGCGGCGCGGAGGTCGCCCAGCCCGGCGGCGAGGTCGGCGAGGGCCTTCGCCGCGTGCGCGCGCTCGTAGGTCTTGTCCGCGCGGTCGGCGAGGATCGCGATGATGGCGCCGACGTCGTGCGCGCGTTCGAGTCGCTCGACCCGGGTTTGCAGGAATGCGGGGGTGCGCATGTTACGGTCCTTCCTGACGGGCACCAGGCTGCCCGAAGGATGTGATGGCATGCGTTCCGGTGGTTTCCCCTGCCGCTATGGCGGCTGCGACGTCCGCTTCGCCGTGACCGAGCAAGGCTCGATGAATTCTCTGCTTGCCGCAAGCGCCGAGCGCTCGGCGCACGAGCTCGCGGTCCACGCCTACACCCATGTCCGCCTCGAAGACATCAGCAAGAAGCCGAGCTGGGCCCTGCGCCGCACCGTCGCCCCCAAGCCCTGATGCAATTCGCGCCGCCGATTCGGTAGACTGCGCGCACAACTGAATACGCGATGCCGGCCAGAGGTGCGGGCACCAGTAGCGCCGTCGAGGAACGAGCTTCCGCCGACACGGTGACCAGGGGTGTTCCGCCGGAGCCGGCGATCCGACTCGGGATCGCCAGCTGGTCCGCGTTCCGGAAGGGCGCGGGCTGTCGCGACGGAGAGGGCACTCCGCCGCGGAGCGCTGACCGCAGCAGGGCTTCGATTGACGTCGGAGGGCTGGTGCGCGTTGGCGCGACCGGCCTTTTTCTTTTCTTGATGCCCAAGGGAGGAACGGCGTGCCGATCGAGCGATTCGCGATCATCGATTCCACGCTCCGCGAGGGGGAGCAGTTCTCGAACGCGCACTTCACGACGGCCGAGAAGATCGCCATCGCGAAGCTGCTCGACGAGTTCGGGGTCGAGTACATCGAGCTGACCTCGCCGGTCGCGTCGCCGCAGTCCTGCGAGGACCTCCGTACGGTCGCCGGCCTCGGCCTCCATGCAAAGGTACTTACGCACGTGCGGTGTCATATGGATGACGCCCGCGTCGCCGTGGAGTCCGGTGTCACGGGAATCGACATCCTGTTCGGGACCTCGTCCTTCCTCCGCGAGTTCTCCCACGGGAAGAGCGTCGACGAGATCATCGTCGAGGCCAGCCGGGTCATCGAGTTCATCAAGGACCACGGCAAGGAGGTGCGCTTCTCGAGCGAGGACAGCTTCCGGTCGGCCGAGGGCGACCTCCTCCGGGTGTACCAGGCCGTCGACAAGATGGGGGTGAACCGCGTCGGCGTCGCCGACACCGTCGGCATCGCGACGCCGCGGCAGTGCTACGCGCTGGCCGTCGAGCTGCGGCATCACATCAGCTGCGACATCGAGTTCCACGGTCACAACGACGCCGGCTGCGCGATCGCCAACAGCTACAGCATCCTCGAGGGCGGCGCGACCCACATCGACACGAGCGTGCTCGGCATCGGTGAGCGCAACGGCATCACGCCGCTCGGCGGGTTCGTCGCCCGGATGTACGCCGACGACCCGGCCACGATCAAGAAGAAGTACGACCTGCGGAAGCTCAAGGAGCTCGACGAGCTCGTGGCATCGCTCGTCAAGATCGAGATCCCGTTCGACGAGTTCGTGACCGGCAAGTACGCGTTCCACCACAAGGCGGGCATGCACACCAAGGCGATCTACGTGAATCCGAACAGCTACGAGATCCTCGACCCGGCGGACTTCGGCCTGACGCGCACGATGAACATCGCGCACCGGCTCACCGGGCACAACGCCGTCGGCAGGCGGGCCGAGGAGCTCGGGCTCACCTTCGGGAAGGACGAGCTCCGGGAGATCACCAGGAAGATCAAGTCCCTCGCCGACGCCGGGCCGCTCTCGATGGATCAGCTGGACTCGCTGCTGCGGGAATGGGTCGTTGCCTAAGACCCTCGCCGAGATCATCCTGTCGCGGCAGTCCGGCCGCGACGTGCGCGCCGGCGATCTGGTGATCGTGCCGATCTCACGGGTCATGGTCCACGACTCGGTCATCGATGCCGTCATGGCCGGCCTCAAGGACCTCGGCAAGGACAAGGTTTGGGACACGACCAGGGTCGGCGTTTTCGTGGACCACGCCGCGCCGGCGCCGACGCCCGTCGTCGCCGATTCGCATCGCGTCCTCCGCGAGTGGGTGCGGGGCCAGGGGATCCAGACCTTCTACGACGCCGGTGAGGGCGTCTGCCACCAGATCATGGTGGAGGAGGGCTACTGCGAGCCCGGCACCGTGATCGTCGGCAGCGACTCGCACAGCAACTCGTACGGGGCGGTCGGCTCGTTCGGCGCCGGGATGGGCGCGACCGACATCGCCGTCGCCCTCGCCCTCGGCCGGACGTGGCTCCGCGTGCCGGAGTCGATCAAGGTGACGTTCACCGGCAGACTCCGCAAGGGCGTCACGATGAAGGACGCGATCATGCGCGTCGTCCGTGAGATCGGCACCGACGGCGCACGCTACGCATGCGTCGAGTTCCACGGCGTCGGCGATCTGCCGCAGGGCGACCGCATCACGTTGGCTGGGATGACGACGGAGATGGGGGCGAAGGCCGGCATCGTCGTCGGCACGCCTGAAGCGCCGGAGTGGCTGCGACCCGACGCGGATGCGTCGTATGTGCGTTCGGTGCGGATCGACATGTCGACGCTCGAGCCGCAGGTCGCCATCCCGCCGCGGGTCGACCAGGTGTCGGATGTGAGCGATGCCGTGGGGATCCCGGTGGACATCGTCTTCCTCGGCTCGTGCACCAACGGCCGCCTGGTCGACATGCAGCAGGCCGCGGCGATCCTCCGCGGCCGCCGGATCTCGCCGCGCGTTCGTCTCGAGGTGGTCCCGTCATCGCGGCGCCAGTTCGAGGACGCGATGGCCGACGGCACGCTGGGCATCCTGTCCGCCGCCGGCGCGGTGATCGGCAGCTCAGGCTGCGGCCCGTGCCTCGGCCGCACCGGCGGCGTGCTCGCCGGCCAGGAAGTGTGCTTCTCCACCGCGAACCGCAACTACAAGGGCCGGATGGGCTCACCGGACGCCTCGATCTATCTCGGGTCTCCGTACGTCGCCGCGGTGGCGGCGCTCACCGGCGTCATCGACGATCCGCGGCCATACCTCGAGGCGAACGAGTCCGACTTCGACACGCTCGTCGCGAAGCGCCGCCTCGATCGCGGCGACCGCGGGGCCGCCTCCGAGCGCTCCGGCGACCGGTCGCGCGAGCTCGTGATGGCCCACCCGGTGGCGAACGCGCCGTGGGTCGTCGGCATGGACCAGGAAGATTGAACGAGCGACGAGCGGCTCAGGCGCGAGGAGCGAATCAACCGGCCTTGAGCGTGTCTGCGCGGCGAAGCCGCGAGATCGAGCGAGACTAGTGGCGCGGGCCTGGGTGTTCGGCGATGACCTCGACACCGATCAGATGGTCCCTGGCCGCTACGCGCCCTTCATGGTCGGCCAGGACAAGTTCCAGAACTACGCGTTCTGCGACGCCCGTCCGGGCTTCGCCACGGATGTGCGGCCGGGCGACATCCTGATCGGCGGCGAGAACTTCGGCTGCGGTAGCTCCCGCGAGTACGCCGTCGCCGCGCTGAAGAAGCTCGGCATCGGCGGCATCGTGGCGAAGAACTTCGCGCGCATCTTCTTCCGAAACTGCATCAACCTCGGCATCCCCGTGGTCGAGTCCGCCGACGCGGTCGCGCTCGCGAAGGACGGCGACGACGTGACGCTCGATCTTCCGCATGCCGTGCTGCGCACGCCGCAGGGCGACGCGACCATCCGGCCGCTCGCGCCGTTCGCCCAGGAGATCCTCTCGGCCGGCGGGGTGGTCCAATACCTGGCCGCGCACGGAGACTTCCCAAAGGTCTCGTGACCGCGGGGTCCTTCCCGCTCGCGCCCTAGAGATCGATCGCGACGGGCAGCGCGCCGCGGGCCCAGCCCGACAGCCTCTTGCCTTCGCGCCACCCCATGTACTTCCCATCGAGCAGCTCCCGCGCGGCCGTGTCCTCCCTCGTGTTCGGGCGCACGGTCCGGGCCCTGGCCGACGCGGTCCGCGAATTGATCCGCACGGTCACCGCGGGCTGCCGCTTGAGGTTCTTGACCCAGTCCGCCGACGCACCGCCGCCGCTCAGCAGGTAGAGGGTGCCGTCGCGGATGCCGAACCAGATCTCGATTTCGTGCGGCTTCCCGCTCTTCCGGCCCGTGGTGGTGAGGTAGCAGAAGTCCTCGCCGGCGAGCCGCTCGAACATGGCGCCGAGCGTAGGCGACGCGTCAGGGCGCGAGCGCCTCGCGGAGCCAGCCGGTGACGGTCTCGAGCATCTCGCCCCGCTCGGCCGGCCCGGTGAAGCTGTGGTCCGCGCCGCCGATCGTCACGAGGCGATGGGCCACCCGCGCCTGGGTGAGGACGGCCGCGTAGCGGTCCGCGTCGCCCTCGGCCACCACCTCGTCGAGCGCGGCCCGGACGAGCAGCACCTTCGCGCGGGTGCGCGTGATCTCGGCGAGCGGCTTCGCCGTCCCGAAGTACTCGCGCGCCGCCGGCGTGGACACGAGGACCGCGGCGCGGATCCGCGAGTCCCGGCCGGCGGCCATGGCCGCGACCGCGCCGCCGTACGACCATCCGAGGAGCCCGATCCGCTGCGGGATGGCCGGATGGGCCCGCAGGAGCCGCACCGCGCCCCCGGTGTCGGCAAGGCCCTCGAGCGGGTCGCCGTCGACGCGGAACGTGAGCCGCAGCGCGGCGATGCCCGCGGCGGCAAGGCTCTCGCCGAGATACGCCGTGTGCTCCAGGGTGCCGCCGCGCCCCGGGAGGACCGCGACCCCGCCGAGCGTCTCGCCGTCGGGGAGGTGGAGGATGCCTTCAACCTCGGTGCCGGCGACCGGGAACGAGACCCGCTGGAGCACTATGCCGGCGGCGCCGGCCTCGCGACGGGCTCGGGCATGGCGAGCATCTCGAGGACCATCTCCCGCCGGTCGATCGGCGTTCGGCTCGAGATGAGCTCGAGGACCTTCTTGCGGCCCTTCATCTTGCCGATGAGCATCGCCCCGACGAGCTTGTCACCCAGGAAGAACAGGCGCTTGTAGTTCCGGCCCTCGTAGTCGGCCTCGACGATCGCCTCGGCGTCCGGCTCCTCCTCCGTGGTCACGCCCATGACCGAGATGTTCGAGTCGAACATCCCCGATGCGTACGTCGGCACTTCGACGTATGGCTGCTTCGCGCCGAGCATGTTCTTCGCGACGTGGCGCCCATGGTTGAGCGAGTTATCCCAGGTCCCCATCCGGTGGTGACGCTGGGAGACGACGTCGTAGAACTCGGCGACGTCGCCCGCCGCCCACACGTCCGGCATGTTGGTCTCGAGGAACTCGTTCGTGCGCACGCCGACGTTCGTCTCGAGGCCGGTGTCCTTGAAGATGTCGATGTTCATCGTGAGCCCGAGGCCCACGCCGACGATGTCGGCGTTCGCGGTGAAGCCCGCGGTGCCGGTGACCTTGGCCGTGCCGTTGGACTGCTCGACCTTCGCGATCGCTTCCTCGTAGTGGAGGTGCACGCCCGCGTCCTCGGCCAGGAGCGTGACGATCCTACCGCCGGCCTCGTCGAGCGCCCGACGCAGGAACCAGGGTCCGCGCATCAGCCAGTGCGTCTCGAGCTTCCGGAACGCGAACGCCTCGGTGAGCTCGTACCCGATGAACGACCCGCCCAGGATGACCGCGACCTTCGACTCCGGGATCTTCGCCACCATGGCCTTGGTCTCGTCGAAGTACTGGAAGTTGAAGACCGCCCGGGCGGCGGCGTCGCCGTCGCACTTCAGCGGATTCGGACGGCCGCCGGTCGCGATGAGCAGCTTGTCGTAGCGGAGCTCGCCGCCCGGCTCGAGCATCACGGTCCGGTGCTCGAAGTCCACCTGGGTGACCTTCGTCTCGAGGCGGAGGTCGATCCGATTCTTGTCGTGCCACTCCTGGTCGCGCACGTACACGCGCTGCTCGAGCAGCACGCCCTTCAGATAGCGGGGGAGGGACACGCGGTTGTAGAGGGTGTACTTCTCGTCGTCGATCATCACGATCTCGCATGCCGCGTCGTCCTTGCGAAGCTGCTCCGC
>JAXDLF010000190.1:0-3240 GCA_034666765.1 Chloroflexota bacterium | reverse complement strand
AGTACAGGACGGTCTGCCCGTTCTGCGGCGAGCATGTCGGGCCGCGGTTCGTGACCCGAGAGCACTCCGACGTTCCGCCGAACCCACCGTACGCCGCGTCGGTGCGGTGCCCGCGCTGCCGCGAGCTCTCTGAGGTCGAGTTCAGCGAAGGAAGCTAGCGAGGGAGGGCGTTGCCCGACCGAGCCGCGGGGCCCCGGAGAGCGGCGCCGCGAAGGCGGCGGCGCGCGCAGGGTGTGTCACGGCACGACGGTGACGATGAGGAAGACGCCGTCGTCCTCCATCCACGTCGTGCCGTCGATGACCGGCCGCAGGTGGATCGAGTACACCCCGGGGCTCGCGGGCGCCTTCACCTGGAAGGTGAACGTCCCGACCTGGCCCGCCGCGACCGTCGCCTCCGTCTGCACCGCGACGCGGCTGGCGAACGGCCAGCTCACGCCGAGCGCCGACCAGGTGACGTCGTCGGCGTTGACGCCGAGGCGCGCCTCCTGCCCGAGGACGCCCTTCACCCACGGGCTCGAGCCGGTGTTGGTGAAGGAGATCGTGAGCGGCGCGCTCGTCTGACCGGGCCGCAGCGTGGGATACGCGGACTGCGAGGCCCAGTGGCTGTGGTAGCTCGTCGTGCTCGCGATGACCATGAACACGCCCGAGTCCTCCATCCACGTGACCCCATCGATCACCGGACGGAGCGGGAGGCGATAGGTGCCGGGCATCGCGGGCGCACGCACCTTGAACGTGAATGTGCCGGTCTGCCCTGGGGCGACGGAGCTCTCGGTGGTCGTGGCGAGACGATTTGCGGAGAGCCACCCGTCATTCATGCCGAGGCTCGCGAAGGCGAGGGTGTCGCCGTTCAGGCCGAGGTTGGCCTGCTTGCCGGCGACGCCCTTCTGCCAGGTGGCCGTGCCGGTGTTCTGGAACTTCACGGTGAGCGTCGTCGAGGTGCCGGCGGCGAGGGTCGGCCACGGGCTCTCACTCACGAACGCAGCGTGGAAGCTCGGCGTCGAAACGGGGGGCGCGACCGAGCCGCCCGCCGTCGTGAAGTCCCACTCGTTCGTGGTCATGACGCTGTTCACGTTGATGTCGAAGCGGACGTGGTAGGTCGTCCCGGCCGCGAGCGGCTTCTGCGGGATGATGACCTGGTAGTCGTATTCGAACTGCTGGGGGGCGTAGTAGATCGGCAGCCGCGCGCCGCCCGGCGCGACGATCTCGGCCGCGCGCATCGTGACGTTCTGGCCGGCGGAGTACACGATCATGATCGGGTAGCCCACCGGGCCGGACACGCCCGCGGGCAGCGGGTTCGGGGACTCCTGGCCGCTCCAGCTCGTCGGGATCCCGGCCTGCCCGGCGGCGGGCGAGCGCACGTAGTTCACCGGGCGCGCGCTGAAGTCGTAGACGAAGTCGCCGACCGTCGAGCCGCGGCTCCCGAGCGTCGAGAAGCCCCAGCCGGTCGAGACGGAGTTCGGATGCATCATCCCGAGCCGGTGGTACGGCGCGTCCCACAGCTGGTTCACGCCGGCGATCCCGGTCGAGCCACCGGTCGCGACCTCGCTCACGAAGGAGGTCGACCAGCCGGCGGCGATGAGCCGGTCGCGGGGGCCATACCCGGTGTAGTACGGCAGGCCGGTCGTCTCGTAGTGGCCCATGTAGCCATTGGCTGAGCTGTAGTTCGCGTGGTTCTGCGCGGCGGCGTTCACCCGGGCATCCGCGGCGATGGTCGGCGCGCCGACGGCGGCGCGGTGGTCGTTGAGCGTCTGCAGCATGTCGGTCTGGATGGCGGACTGAAGCGATTGCGCGGCGGTCGCCGACATCGCGTCCGCCGAGCGGGCGTTCAGGCCCATGCTGGACAGGGTCAGGAGCAGGGCAAGCGCCGTGAAGGTGACAGCGTTCCTCATCACAAGGGCCAACGGGCCACGGACGCGGCCCGTTATCGGATCGTTACCCGGGCTACCTATGGGCCAGTACGAAAGTTCGGCCAGCGCCGCCCGCCCGCGGCGCCGCCGTCACGAGGTCAGAGCTACTTCTTCTTCGCCTTCTTCTTCGCAGTCTTCTTGGCAGCCTTCTTCTTTGCGGGCATGTAGGTCACCTCCCTTCCTCCGAAAATGATCGGCGCGTCCCAGCGCTCAGAACAGCCGTCGCTGCCGCCCGGTCATGCGACCGGCCTGGCTGGAGCGAGCGAGCCATTCCTCGAATTCGCGGCGCGGGATGCGCCAGACCCGACCGACCCGGACTGCGGGAATCCGCTCCGGGTTCGCGTCGTCCACTGCGCCGAGGCGGCGCAAGATGGTCGTGGGGTGGACACGCAGGCGCTTGGCCACCTCGTCGGTCGTCAGGAACTCGTCTTGCTCGTCTCGCTTTTCCCGGGCCGACGCTGCGGTCACTGCACCTCCTGCGGAGACAGCTGCTCTGAGCATCACCTGCGTGAGCGCACTCTACCTGCGCCGTCAACCGGAGGCAAGGCCCGCCAGGCCCGCCCGACGCGGCGGAGGGCCCGATCGAGGCGCGCCCGGTTCGCCGGGTCGTTCAGCCACCGCGACGCGCCGCTCGGATGCGGGAGCGGGATGAGCAGCGCGCCGCCGAATGCCGGGCTGCGCGTGGATCGGCCGACGAGGGCACTCAGGGCGCCCGGTCCCCAGAGCCGGGCGATGGCGAGCGTCCCGACGAGCAGGATGATCTCGGGCTGCACGAGGGCGAGCTCGGCTTCGAGCCACGGCGCGCACAGCGCGATCTCCGGCGGCGATGGCCGGCGATCTCCCGACCCGGCCGGCGCCTTGCCGGGAAAGCACTTCGTGATCGAGGTGCGGTACGGGAGGTCCGCCTCCGCGATCCCCGCCCGCGCCAGCCAGCGACGCAGCTCCGCGCCGGCGCGACCGCTGAACGGGGTACGCGTGGTGAGCTCCACGATGCCCGGGGCCTGGCCGACGATCACGATCCGATCGGTGACGTCGCCCGCGACGACGGGCGCGGCTCGGTCGAGGTAGCCGGCCGCGACGCATCTCGTGCACGCGCGAATGCGCGCGTGCAGTCGCGTGAGCCGCGCCGCATCCGCCGCGCTCCGCGCCGATACACTGGGTGTCTCCGCGGGGTGTGGCCTAGCCCGGTTCAAGGCATCAGTCTGGGGGACTGAAGATCCCGGGTTCAAATCCCGGCACCCCGACAGGCGTACGCGACCCGTGCGCGGTGCGGGAAGTAACCTAGGACGCTACGTCGACCGCCGTGGCGACGGCCGCGGGCAGCGTGACGTTG
>JAXDLF010000189.1:0-4393 GCA_034666765.1 Chloroflexota bacterium | reverse complement strand
AGGACGGGAGCCTTTCGGCCCATTTCGAGCACACCCTCGCTTGCCTGGCCGACGGCCCGGTGGTCCTCACCCGTGACGCGGGAGCGGCCGAGCCAGGCCGGGCTGCGCCCGGTCGGTCCAAGGACGCGGCCCCGATGGTGTCGGCGTGAACAGAGCTTGCCGAAATCGTGCGGTTTTGGTACATTTTTGGTTCCCGTGGCGCACTGCCGCGGAGCTTTTTGCGTCTGGAGTCCATGGCAAGCAGTAAGCCGAGCAACAACAAGGACGTCATCGAGGTGGAGGGCACGGTCTCCGAGGCCCTTCCCAACGCGATGTTCAAGGTGGAGCTCCAGAACGGCCATTCGGTCCTGGCGCATATCTCCGGGAAGATGCGGATGAACTTCATCCGGGTCGTTCCGGGCGACAAGGTCCTCGTGGAGCTGTCGCCATACGACCTCAAGCGGGGTCGCATCACGCGAAGGGTGAGGTACTAGGTGAAGGTCCAGGCGAGCGTCAAGAAGCGCTGCGACAAGTGCAAGATCATCCGGCGCGATGGCGTGAACCGCGTCATCTGCTCCGAGCCGAAGCACAAGCAGCGGCAGGGATAGGGGAGACAGATGGCTCGGATCTCCGGCGTCGACATCCCGCGCGAGAAGCGCGCCGACGTGTCGCTGCGCTACATCTTCGGCATCGGTCCCACGACCGCGCGCCAGGTGCTCGACGAAGCCCGCGTGGACCACGCCATCCGGGTGCGTGACCTCACCGAGGCCCAGGTGGCGAAGATCCGCGAGGTCATCGACCGCAAGTTCACCGTCGAAGGTGACCTCCGGCGTGAGGTCGCCCTGAACATCAAGCGCCTTCAGGAGATCGGTTCGTACCGCGGCCTGCGCCACCGCAAGGCGCTCCCGGTGCGCGGCCAGCGCACGCGGACCAACGCGCGCACGCGCCGCGGCCCGCGCAAGACCGTTGCCGGCAAGAAGAAGACGGCCGCGAAGACCTAGTAGAGAGAACGAAGGGACGAACGTGAGCCAGGAAAAGCCAGCGCAGGAGAAGCCCACCGAGGCCGCGAAGCCCGCGCCGCGCCGCAAGCGCGAGAAGCGGACCGTGCCGCGTGGGGCCGCGCACATCAAGGCCTCGTTCAACAACACGATCGTCTCGCTCACCGACCCCCAGGGGAACGTGATCGCGTGGGCCTCGGCCGGCGCATCCGGCTGGAAGGGCTCGCGCAAGAGCACCCCGTACGCCGCGCAGGTCACCGCGGAGAACGCGGCGCGCAAGGCGATGGATCAGGGCCTCCGCACGGTCGAAGTCTTCGTCCGTGGTCCCGGCGCCGGCCGCGAGGCCGCGATCCGGGCGCTCGAGGCGACCGGCCTCGAGGTCACCGCGATCACCGACGTCACGCCGATCCCGCACAACGGCTGCCGCGCCCCGAAGCGGCGCCGGGTCTAGAGGAGAACGAATGGCTCGTTACACCGGTCCGGTCTGCCGGCTCTGCCGCCGCGAAGGGATGAAGCTCTACCTGAAGGGCGAGAAGTGCGTCACGAAGTGCACCTTCGAGAAGCGCAGCTCGCCGCCGGGGATGCACCAGCAGCGCCGGCGCAAGGTCTCGGACTTTGCGCTGCAGCTGCGTGAGAAGCAGAAGGCCCGCCGGATCTACGGCGTCCTCGAGAAGCAGATGAAGAACACCTTCGACAAGGCGACCGAGCAGCGCGGCGCGACCGGCGAGGTCCTGCTCGAGCTGCTGGAGGCCCGCCTCGACAACGTCGTGTACCGCTCCGGCTTCGCGAAGTCCCGCGCGCAGGCGCGGCAGCTCGTGAACCACGGGCACATCAGCGTCAACGGCCGGCGCACCTCGATCGCCAGCTACACCGTGAAGGCCAACGACACCGTCGCCGTCGTCGAGTCGTCCCGCGAGTCGCAGTACTTCAAGGACGCGCTCGCGTGGGCCAAGACCCAGACCCGTCCCGCATGGCTCGAGGTCGACCCCGAGTCGTACACGGCGCGCATCGCGTCCGACCCGAAGCGGGAACAAATCGAAACGCAGGTCGATACCCAGCTCATCGTCGAGCACTATTCCCGCTAGCCGCTAGCCAGGAAGGAAGAACGACCAATGTCCATCGTCGAACTGGAATACCCGAAGATCGAGCGTCTCGAGGGCGACGACCGCCACGCGCGGTTCGTCTGCGAGCCGCTGCCGGCAGGCTATGGCACCACGCTGGGCAACTCGCTCCGCCGCGTGCTCCTGTCGTCGCTGCCCGGCGCGGCGATCACCGCCGCGCGGATCCGCGGTGTCGCGCACGAGTTCTCGACGATCCCCGGCGTCAAGGAAGACGTCGTGGAGATCGTCCTCAACCTGAAGAACATCCGGCTCCGCTCGTTCGCGAACGAGCCGGTCACGCTCACCCTCGAGAAGACCGGCCCCGGTGACGTCACCGCGGCCGACATCCAGGCCACGAGCGAGATCGAGGTCGTGAACCCCGAGGCCAAGATCGCGACGCTCGAGCCCGAGGCGTCCCTCTGGATGGAGCTCACGGTCGAGACCGGCCGCGGCTTCACCTCCGGCGACAAGAAGGAAGGGCTGCCGATCGGCGTCATCCCGATCGACGCGCTGTTCTCCCCGGTCAAGCGCGTGAACTTCTCGGTGGAGAACACCCGCGTCGGCCAGGTCACCGACTACGACCGCCTGATCCTCGAGGTCTGGACCGACGGCACGACGCCGCCGGACGAGGCCGTCGCCCAGGGCTCGCAGATCCTCATCCAGCAGTTCTCGCTGTTCACCGGACTCACCCGGTCGCAGGCCGCGCTCGCGCCGGCACCGCGCCCGACGGGCAGCTCGTTGCCGTCGGCCATCGCGGACATGCCGATCGAAGACCTCGACCTGCCGCAGCGTGCCTTCAACTCGTTGAAGCGCCACGGCATCACGAAGGTCGGCCAGCTTCTGCAGACCCCGGACGAGGAGCTGCTCCGCATGCGCAACTTCGGCAAGAAGTCCCTGGATGAGATCAAGGAGCGCCTCGCGGCGCGTGGCCTCATCGAGGCGCCGGAGCCGAGCGAAGCGTCCGCGGACGGGACCGATGCCGACGCCGGCGACGAGGACGGCGCCGACACCGAGATGGACGACACGACGGCCGACGACGAGGTCGTCGCCAGCGGTGACGGCGAGATCGTCGCCGGGGAAGAGCGCTAGGGCATGCCGCATCAGGTCCATCAGCGGAAGTTCGGCCGGCAGACCGGGCATCGGAAGTCGATGCTGCGGAACCTCACGCTCTCCGTGCTCCGCTACGAGTCGGTGAAGACCACCGAGGCGAAGGCCAAGGAGGTCCGCACGTTCATCGACGGCATGATCGTGCTCGGCAAGAACGGCTCGCTCGTGGCGCGCCGCAAGGCGATCGGCTGGCTGCCCGAGCAGGAGATCGTCGAGAAGCTGTTCACCGACCTGGCCGAGCGGTACGCCGACCGCCAGTCGGGGTTCACCCGGACGACGCGGCTTCCGCGCCGGGTGGGGGACAGCGCCCCGATGATGCTGATCGAGCTCATGCCCGGCGTCGAGGAGCGTCCCGACACGGACGCCGAGGCCAAGCCGCGCCGCCGCCTCGCGCTGCCGCGGCGCAAGACCACGTCCTCCAAGTCCACCGAGGCTTCGTCCGAGGGCGGACGGGCCGCGGGCCCGGCGAAGAAGAAGACCGCGGCCAAGAAGACCGTGAAGGCGAAGGCCTAACGAACACCCACCGGGCACGCGTCGCCTACGACGGGACCGGGTTCGCCGGGTTCCAGATCCAGGACGGCGCGCGGACGGTACAGGGCGAGCTGGAACGGGCGCTCGCGACGGTCTGCGACGAGCCGGTGCGAATCGCCGGCGCGGGACGGACGGACACGGGGGTCCACGCGATCGGGCAGGTCATGAGCTTCCGGACGGCGAGTGCGCTGGACGGAGCGAAGCTGGGACGGGGGGTCAACGCCCTCCTTCCCGAGGACATCGCGGTCTCGGCGCTCGAGCCGTGCGAGGAAGGGTTCCACGCCCGGTTCTCGGCGACGGGACGCACATATGAATACCGGCTTCGGATCGGATCGGATCGCGATCCGCTCGAGCGCTGGGCGTATCACCATCCGGCCGCGCTGCGGTTGGACGCGATGCGCGACGCCAGCGCCGCCCTGATCGGACGGACCGATTTCGCGGCCTTCGCCGTCGGCGAGGGTGGCGAGCGGACCGTCCGGCGGGCCGAGTGGATCCGGGAGCGCGAGCTCCTGCGGTTCGAGATCGAGGCCGACGCGTTCCTCCGCGGGATGGTCCGCGCGATCGTGGGGACCCTCCTGTGGGTGGGGCGCGGCAAGATCGGGGTCGATCGGTTCGGCGAGATCGTGCGATCCGGTGATCGCGCGCAGGCCGGACCGAGCGCGCCGGCGCGGGGACTGT
>JAXDLF010000188.1:0-4461 GCA_034666765.1 Chloroflexota bacterium | reverse complement strand
CGCGGGTCGCGACCCCGCCGACGTTCACCATCGGCTCGATGGCGATGCAGAGGCCCTCCTTGATCACGCGCCCGAGGTCCGCGGTGCCGTAGTTGGGGACCTGGGGCTCCTCGTGCATCGCCCGCCCGATCCCGTGCCCGACGTAGTTCCGGACGACCGAGAAGCCCTGGCCCTCCGCGTACTGCTGGACCGCGGCGCCGATGTCGCCCAGGCGGTTCCCCACCTTGGCCGCGGCGATGCCGCGCGCGAGCGCCTCACGGGTGACGGCGATGAGCTTCTCGGCCGCGGGGGAGATCCGCCCGACCGGGACGGTGATCGCGGCGTCGGCGTGCCAGCCGTCGATGATCGCGCCCGCGTCGATGCCGACGATGTCGCCCTCTTTCAGCTTCCGCTTGTCCGGGATCCCGTGGACGATCTGCTCGTTGACCGACGTGCAGATGGTCGCCGGGTACCCGTAGTAACCGAGGAACGAGCTGGTGGCGCCCGCCCGCGCGAGGATCCCGGCCGCGATCCGGTCGAGCTCCGCGGTCGTGACGCCCGGCTTCACCGCGTCGCGCGTCGCCTTGAGCATCGCCGCGACGACCGTACCGGCCTCGCGCATCTTCGCGATCTGATCGGCCGTCTTCAGCGTGACCATCAGCCCGCCGCCTCGACGAGCCGTTCGGTCACTTCGTCGACCCCGCCGAGGCCATTCACCTTGTGCACCCGGCCCAGCCGCTCGTAGCGCTCGACGACCGGCTTGGTCTGCTCGGCGTACACGTCGAACCGCCGGGCGATGACCTCCGGGGTGTCATCCACGCGGTGCTCCGAGCGGGACCGCGCGAGGATCCGCCGGACCAGCTCGTCGCGCGGCACGTCGAGGAGCAGCACGCCGCCGATCGATCGGCCGCGTTCGGCGAGCAGCGCCTCGAGCGCCTCGGCCTGGGCCACGGTCCGCGGGAACCCGTCGAACATCACGCGCGTGCCCTTGGGCAGGCCGTCGATGAACTCGCGCACCATGTCGATCGTCACGTCGTCGGGGACGTAGTCGCCGCGATCCATGTACCGCTGGGCCAGCTCGCCGAGCGGCGACGACCGTTTCAGGTGATCGCGGAACAGGTCACCGGTCGACAGCTGGACCCAGCCGTTGCGCTGCGCCAGGCGTTTCGCCTGCGTGCCTTTCCCGACGCCGGGCGGGCCCATGAAGATGAGGTCGCCCGCCGCGGTCGCGCCCTGCGACCGCGTCTCGCGCTCGGCCATCATCGGATGAAGCCCTCGTAGCTGCGCATGAGGAGCTGCGCCTCGAGCTGCTTCATCGTCTCGACGACGACGCCGACGACGATGAGGATGCTCGTGCCGCCGAGCCGCAGGGTCTGGACGCCCGTGAGATCGCCGACGAGCGTCGGCATGACCGCCACGATCCCGAGGAACAACGCGCCGGCGATCGTGATCCGCGTCACCACGCGGCCGAGGAACTCCGCGGTGGGACGGCCGGGCCGGATGCCCGGGATGAATCCGCCGTACCGCTTGATGTTGTCGGCGACGTCGTTCGGAACGAACGTGAAGGCCGTATAGAAGAACGTGAAGGCGACGACGAGCACGAAGTAGGCGCCGTTGTAGAGGACCGGGTTCTGGAACGCGGCCACGACGGCGGTCGCGAGGTTGCGCAGCCATTCGGTATCGCTGGTGACGAAGTACTGCGCCACCTGGCTCGGCAGGAGCAGGATCGAGATCGCGAAGATGATCGGGATCACGCCGGCGCTGTTGACGCGCAGCGGGATGTGCGTCGCGCCGCCCGAGTACATCCGGGTGCCCCGAACGCGCTTCGCGTACTGCACCGGCACGCGGCGCTGGCCCTCCTGGATGAACACGATCGCCGCGATGACCAGCACCCCGATGACCGCGTACATCGCGAGGGCGAAGTAGTTGGTCTGGACCTCCACGGTCTGCTGGATCGTCGTGGGCAGCCGGCCGACGATGCCGGCGAAGATGATGAAGCTGATGCCGTTGCCGATGCCCCGCTCGCTGATGAGCTCGCCGAGCCACATGAGGATGAGCGTGCCCGCGGTGAGCGTGGCGAGGATCGCGAGCGTCAGACCGAGGTTGCTCGGGCCGAAGTCGGCGAGCACGCCCGATCGCTGCATGAACACGCACACCCCGATGCCCTGCAGGAGCGCGAGCGGGACGGTGAGCATCCGGGTGTAGGAGTTGATCTTGTTCCGGCCGTACTCACCCTCCTTCGAGAGACGCTCGAGGGGCGGGATCGTCTGATTGAGGAGCGTCATGATGATCGAGGCGTTGATGTACGGGTTGACGCCGAGCGCGACGACGCTGAACCGTGAGAGCCCACCCCCCGAGAAGAGGTCGAGCAGGCTGAGCAGCTGGTTGTTCTGCAGGATCTGCTGCAGCTGGGTCTGGTCGACGCCGGGCAGCGGCACGTGCGCGAGGAACCGGAACACCAGGAGCATCGCGAGGGTGAAGAGGATCTTGACGCGAAGGTCCGGCGCGCGGAACGCGTCGCGGAATGTCTCGAGGACCTTCACTCGCTAGTTGGTTCCCGCGTCGATGAGGACGACCGTGCCGCCCGCGGACTCGACCTTCTGCTTCGCGGCGGCCGAGACGCGATGCGCGTGGACCTCGAGCTTCGCGCCCGGCTCTCCGTTGCCGAGGAGCTTGACCTTCGCCGTCGGCTCGATCAGGCCCTTCGCGGCGAGGGTGTCCGGCGAGACCTTGCCGTCGACGGCATAGGTCTTGAGCTGGCCGACGTTGAGCGCGACGAACTCGACCCGCTGACGGTTCTTGAACCCCCGGAGCTTCGGCAGGCGCATGTGCAGCGGCATCTGGCCGCCTTCGAACCAGGCCGGGAGGCCCGGCCCGCTGCGCGCCAGCTGGCCCTTCGTGCCCTTGCCCGCCGTCTTGCCCTGGCCGGCCGCCGTGCCGCGTCCGACGCGGCGGGTGTTCTTGCGCGAGCCGCGCTGGGGCACCAGGTCGTGGATCTTCATCGTGCGGTCTTCCCTTCCCCGATCGTGACGAGATGCGCGACCTTGCGCAGCATCCCGCGGAGCGCGGGGGTGTCCTCGTGCGATACGCGCTGGCCGGTCCGCCGGAGCCCGAGCGCCTGCAGCGTGCGGCGCGCGGCCTCCTTCTCCCCGATGGAGCTCTTGTGCTGGTGGATCTCGAGCCGGCTCACGAGACGGCGACCGGCTCTTCGGCGGCGCGCTTGGGACGTTCGAGGCCCCGCGCCTCGGCCACCGTCTGGGCGGACCGGAGCGCGCCGAGCCCCTTCATCGTGGCCATGACCACGTTGACCGGGTTCGTGCTGCCGAGCGACTTCGACAGGATGTCGTGGATGCCCGCGGACTCGACGACCGCGCGCACCGAGCCGCCGGCGATGACGCCGGTGCCCTTCGACGCCGGGCGGAGGAGGACCTTTGCCGCGCCGAAGTCGGCGGTCACCGGGTGCGGGATGGTGCGGTCGACGAGGGGCACGAGCATGAGGTGCTTCTTCGCGTCCTCGACGCCCTTCTTGATGGCCTCCGGCACCTCGTCGGCCTTGCCGAGCCCGGCGCCCACGTGCCCGCGGCCGTCACCGACCACGACGATCGCCGAGAAGCTGAACCGCCGTCCACCCTTCACGACCTTGGACACGCGGTTGATCTGGACGACTCGCTCCGTGAGCTCGAGCCGGTTCGCGTCGATCCTCGCCATTCCTTAGAACCTCAATCCGTTCGAACGTGCCGCGTCGGCGAGCGCCTTCACGCGGCCGTGGTAGCGATAGCCGCCGCGATCGAAGATGACCTCTTCGATGCCCGCGGCCTTCGCCTTCTCCGCGATCTTCGCCCCGACCGCCTTGGCCGCTTCGGCCTTCTTGCTCTTGCTGTCCTTCGCCTCCAGGCTCGAGGCAGCGGCGAGCGTGCGGCCGCTGCGGTCGTCGATGACCTGCGCGTAGATCTGGTTGAGGGAGCGGTAGACGGCCAGGCGCGGACGAGCCGCGGTGCCCGCGATGCGGGTCCGCAGGCGGCGATGCCGCTTCTGCCGTGCCTCGTCCCGTTCGGTGAATGTCACGACGGTCCTCCCCTAGGCCTTCGCGCCGACCTTGCCGGCCTTGCCTGCCTTGCGACGGATGTACTCGCCCGCGTACTTCACGCCCTTCGCCTTGTACGGGTCCGGGACGCGCAGCGCGCGGATCTTCGCGGCGACCTCGCCGACGACCTCTTTGTCCGCGCCCGCGACGCGCACCTTCTGCGGCGTCTCGAGCGCGAAGCTGATACCCGCGGGCGGATCGATCTCGATCGGGTGCGAGAAGCCGAGCGCGAGCTGCAGCTTCTTGCCGGCGAGCGTCGCCCGGTAGCCGGTGCCGCTGATCTCGAGGTCGCGGACGTAGCCCATCGCCACGCCGGTGACCATGTTCGCGAGCAGCGAGCGCGAGAGCCCGTGGATCGCCTTCGCCTGCTGGCTCTCGTTCGCGCGCTTCACCGACAG
>JAXDLF010000187.1:0-10967 GCA_034666765.1 Chloroflexota bacterium | reverse complement strand
CGTCGGCGGAAGCGATCACCTCTCGTACACCCGGCGCGGCGTGCCGGCATCGCTCCTGTCGTGGACCGACTTCACCGGCTTCCACACGACCCATGACACCGTCGCGACGGTGACCGCGCGGCACCTGGCGATGGCCGGACAGGTCGCCACGCAGGCCGTGCTGGAGCTGGCGGCGGACTAGAGGTCTCTCGAATAGATGGGCAGGTGCCCGTGGTCGATGAAACCCCGCTTCGTCAGGATCGGCAGCGATGTGTCGCGCCGTGCCCGGATCGCCGCGTACCGGCAGCCGCGGCGCACCGCCGCATCAAGGCGATATCGGACCAGGGACTGGTAGACACCGCGACCACGCCATTGTTCTTCGGTCGCGGCGCCGCTGAGATACACGGTCCGGCCGTCGCCGGAGTAGCGATATCCGGCATGCGCGACAGGCACGTCGCCGATCCAGGCCACGAGAAAGCCGCCCCGGCGGCGCGGATGACGAAGGTATGCCAGGCGCTCGCGAACCATGCTCTCGATCTCTTCGTCCGTGCTATCGGGTTGGGCCAGCCGCATGCCGATCCGAGCGAGCGGCGCGTCCGCCACCTCCTCGATACGCACGTCGGGCGCCGTCCGCAGCAGATCGCCGAGTGGCAGCTCCGCGGTCAATAGGTCGCCGTCCCCTGTGTCGACGAGGCCACGGCCAGCGAGTCGGCGGCCAACGTCTGCGGGTGAGCTGGACGGGCCGACGACCCAGCTCAGGGGCCTACCGTCGAAGAACTCGAAGATCTCGTCGATGAGGCTCTCGATCGCGGCGTGCGTGGTGCGCACCCACGAGACGCGGTTGTTCCACCGCGCGCGCGCCGTTGGCCCGTCCCGGCGCCACATCAGAACGTCGTCGCGCTCGACGACTTCGAGACCTGGCGGCACCCAGTCCACCTCGTAGTCCCACATGATGGCCTCAGCCAGCACGGCGGCGCGACCGTCATGACGACCGGACGACACGCTCCACCTCGGTCGTAATCGCGTCGATCGAGGCGGCGCCGCGGTCGAGAACACCCCGGCCGGCGGGCGAGTCGGCGGACACCGACTCGACCTGGGCCAGCGCGGTGTACAGATTCCGGGCCAGCCGCTCGGCTTCGGTCGGTGGGTGGCCGAGCGCGACGAGGGTCTTGTCGACCTGGATCGTGTGCTGGCGCAGATGCTCCTCGAAGCGGTGCATCCGGAACCGCACCGGGTAGCCCTCGTTCTCCCAGAAGAACGATGGCGCGTCCAGCTCGGCGTCGGTCACCGATCCGAGGGCCCGCAGGATCGCGACGTGGCTGCGGGACAGCGCGCTCAGCGCGTCGGCCCGCGATCCGCTCGGGTCCTCCGCCGGCTGCCGCTTCGCCGTGATCGCGGCTTCGGACGAGATCGACGGCCGCCCGGCGCGCACCGCCTCGAGCGCGACCTCGATCGCCGCGAGGAACGCCTTCTCCGCGCCGAGCATGTGCGCGAGCACCTGGCGGATCGGCCATTGCGCGTCGGGCGGCGCGGCGTCGAGCTCGGCCTCGCTCGTGGCGGCGAGGGCGCCGGTGAGATCGCGGTACGCCTCGTGGACCTGGGCGAGGATCCGCTGCGCTTCGGTGAACGGCTGCCCCGCGCGAAGGCGCGCGGCGGCCGCGGCGGCCGCCGTGTCGCGCAGGATGTGGTGCGCGGTGAGCAGCGCGAAGCGGAGCCCGTCCTCGTCGTAGTCGCGCCACACGTACGGGCGCTCGAGATCGCTGTCCGTGAGACCGACGCTCGCGCCGACCAGCCGCTCGACCGCCTCGGTCGGGGTCACGCGAGCTGCACCTCCGGCACGCCCTCCAGCGTCTCGGCGGCCAGGTTGTCGACGACCGCGTGGAGGTGACCGGTCTTCTCGAACGCCCGGATCTGACGATCCGCGCTCGTCCCCTCGCGGGCGATCACCCGGAGGTACTCGACCTCCTTGCGCGACCCGAGGGCATCGACCACGTCGTCGACGAACTCCAGCAGCTCCTCCGCGAGGTCGCGCATCGGGACCTCCCGCTCGTTGCCGAAATCGATGAGCTTCGCGTCCATCCCACCCCGCATCGCGCGCCACTTGTTCTCCTGGATGAGGCCGGGCAGGTACCGGCGGTAGCCGAGGTTCCGCCCGCGCAGCACGAGCAGCTTCGCGCAGATCGCCTGGATGAGGCCGGCGATGCAGAGGGTCTCGTCGATCCGCGTCGCCGCGTCGCACACCCGGAACTCGATGGTCGGATAGAACGCGTGCGGCCGGAGGTCCCACCAGATCTTCTTCCCATCGTCGATGCACTTCGTCCGGACGAGCAGCTCCAGGTAGTTCTCGTACTCGTCCCATGACGAGAATTCCGGCGGGATCCCGGTCCGCGGAAACCGCTGCCAGACGATCTGCCGGTACGACTTGAGCCCGGTGTTGCGGGTGAGCCAGAACGGGCTCGACGTCGAGATCGCCAGGAGGTGCGGGAGGAAGTACCGCGCCTCGTTCATCACCTCGATGCGGAGCTCGCGATCCGGGATCCCGACGTGGACGTGCAGGCCGAAGATGAGGAGCTCGCGGATCACGTCCTGGAGCTCTTCCTCCAGCACCTTGTAGCGCTCGTGCTCGGTGACGAGCTGCTCCTGCCAATGCGAGAACGGGTGGGTGCCGGCGGACACGAGCCGCAGGCCGTCCCGCTTCAGGAGCGTCGCGAGCGTCCCGCGGGCGTTCGCGATCTCGTTCCGCGCCTCGCTCACGTCCGCGCAGATGCGCGTCCCGATCTCGACCACCGACTGCATCATCTCGGCTTTCACGCGCTCTTCGAGGTACGGCTGCGCGGCCCCGATGAGCGTCTCGCCATGGCTCTTCAGATGCCCGTCGGCATCGACGATCTGAAACTCCTCCTCGATGCCGATGGTGAGCCGCTGCACGTCGGTCATCTTCACGACTCGACGATATAGGTGGGCACAACGCTGCCCGCCCCCGCCGTGACGTTCAGCAGCGCGCTCGACGACAAGCGCGTCAGGCACCCGCTGACCCGGCCCCAGAACACGTACGGATCGTGATCGATCGCGAGGTCGAGGTAGTGGATCCGGTCGAGGAGCACCGGGAACGGGTAGCGGGGCACGGACACCTTCTCCTGCACGACGTACGACGCGGTCAAGCCGGAGAGGATCGTCTGCTCCCATTCGTGCTGGTCGACGGTCCAGCCCAGCACCACGCCCTTCCCGCCGTACTCGTCGTTCGGCTTCAGGACGAACCGGTCCTTCTTCTTCGCGACGAGGTCGACGAGATCGACGGTCTTGCCGCGGTAGGTCGTGTGCCCCTCGCGCATCTTGCGGGTCCACGGGATATGCGTCCCGATGGCCCTTCGCTGCTCGGGCGTGTAGAGCGTCGCGTACCGATCGTCCGACAGCAGGGCGAGGCTCATCTTCTTGTGCAGCAGCTTCGCCCGGAAGCTGTTGACCACCGTCACCGCGCCGTCGAGGTAGGCCCGCACGAGCGCATTCGCCGCGTCGGGCTTCGCGAGCAGCTCGCTCGTGAGCACCCGCCGGTACACGACGTCGATCCGAGTCCCGTTCGCGCGCAAGACCTTTCGCTCGTACGTCAGGTCCTGCGGCGCGCAGATGATCGCCTTGAACCCCTGCTCCTCGAAGTAGCGGGCGAACATCTCGAACTCGGTGAGCGTCGGCAGGCCCCGCCAGTCCACGATCGCGATCGTCTTGAGCTCGCCGCGTGGGCGCCGCGCCCGCCGCAGCACCGCGAGCTGCTTGCCGCGCACCGGAAAGGACCCGAGCCGATGGCGCTTCGTGAACGCGCGCATGACCGGAAGGGTCGCGAAGACCGCGGTGAGCTCGTCGTTGTACGCCATCCCCGCCGGCGACTCGGCGTTGTACTCGACGAAGCGGATGACGCCATCGTCACCGACGAACCCGTCCAGCCGCGCCGCCGGAGACGAGGCCGTGAACCCGGGATCGGCGAGGGCGAGCTCGGCCTCGCGCGGATCGAGGTCCAGCTCGAGACGCAGGTCGTCGTCGTGGAGCAGCGCCCGCTCGAGCCTGCCGAGCGCGGCGTACAGGGTCTCGGACGCGTCGGTGATGGCGTCGTACTGCGATCGCGAGATGAGGTTGGGGCGAAGGGCGACGCACAGCGGGCGGTCGCCGAACACGAGCCGGCGCGCGCGCTGCCCATCGGACAGGGCCGCGGCGCTGTCCGCCGCGAGCTGGCCGTCCTCGAGCAGCCCGTGGTACTCGATCAGCGGATGTGGTGCGCCCACCGATGGTCCTTGCGCCAGGGCGGCTCGGCCGCGCCGGTCGCGTAGGCGATGACCAGATCGCTCATGTGCTCGAGCACCCAGTCGAAGTTCGCGCCCTTGATGGAGAAGCTGTCGAAGTCCGGGGCCGGATTGAGGAAGTCGATGGCGTAGAGGATCCCATCACGGACGGCGAACTCGACGGTGTCCATGTCGTACCCGAGCGCGTCGGTGAGCACGATCGCGTCATGGATCGCGCGCTCGCGGAGTGTGCCCTCGACCGGCTTGTCGATGACGTACCGCTCGTGGAACGGCGCGGTCGGGTCGTAGCGGATGGGATTGACGTGCTTCCGGCCGATGCAGATGCACCGGATGTAGTCGTCCCACTGGATGAACTCCTGCAGGATCATCGTCTTGGGCCGCTGGCCGAACGTCGCGGTCCCGGTCTGGTCGTACGCCCAGAGCAGCTGCTCCATCGTGTCGACCTTGTAGACGTCCTTCCAGCCGCCACCGGTGTTCGGCTTCATGATCGCGGGCAGCCCGGTGTACTCGACGATGGCGTTCCAATCGAGCGGGTACCGCAGGTTCCGCAACGACCCCTCGTTGATGTCCGGGATGTACGACTTGTTCGGGAGCAGGACCGTCTTCGGCACGGCCACGCCGAGCTTGCGGGCCAGGGTGCACTCGAAGAACTTCTCGTCGGCCTCCCACCAGAACGGGTCGTTCACGACCGCGGTGCCCATCGCCGCCATGCTCTTGAGGTGCGCGCGGTAGTACGGCACCTCGTGGCTGATGCGATCAACGATGACCTTGTACTTCGGCTCCTCGAGCTCCGCCGCCCCGCCGAGGATGGCCATCTCCGCGCGCACGCCCTTCGCCCCGCCCTTGCGATTCACCGTGTCGATGAACGGCTGGGGGAACGTGTTCTCGCGCCCCACGAGGAGGCCGACCGTCGTCATGTTCATAGGAACGTGTCCACCATCTCTTTCCAGAACGGCCAGTCATGGGCCCAGCCGTTCCACAGGTGCAGCGCCGCGGGTACGCCCTTCTCCTGCAGCGCCGCGACGACCTGCCGGGAGCCCATCACGTTCGGGTCGTCGACACCGGTCGCGATCACGAACTCGGTCCCCCGGAGCGCCCGCAGCTGCTCTTCGTCGGACAGGCCCGGGAGGAACGCCAGCGGGTTCGCGAAGTACGCGTCCTGCTCGCGCAAGCCGTCGAGCCACTTCGCGGCGTCGTACGCGCCGGACAGGCCGATCACCCGGCACGCGATGCCCGGGTGCCGCGTCGCGAGGGCCACCGCATGAAACGCCCCGAACGAGGCGCCGAGGAGCTCGATGTTCGGGTCGCCGTTCTCCCGCCGGATGGCCGGGACGATCTCGTCGCTCACGTACCGGTCGTACGCGAGGTGGCGGCGGGCGCGGGCATGCCCGTCCACCTGCTTGTTGTAGAAGGATTCGCCGTCCACGCTGTCGACGCACCAGAGCTGGAGCAGGCCCTCCTCGATCCGCGGCCCGAGGTGGGCGGTCATGCTGAAGTCCTCCCACTGGTAGAACCGGCCCATCGAGGTCGGGAACACGATCACCGGCGTGCCGCGCTCGCCGAAGACGAGCAGCTCCATCTCGCGATCGAGGGCCGGGCTGTGCCACTTGCGGTAGTCGCGCTTCATGCGTGCTGCCGCTGCCGCCGGCGCGCGGCGTCGATCACGCGCCAGGCGATCTTCTCGTCGTGCCAGCCGCGTACCTCCGTGTCGTCCAGCTCGAGCGACTTGTACGTCGCGAAGAAGGTCTCGATCTCCTTCTTCCAATGCGGCGCCAGGTCCTTGAGCGTCCGAATCTGGTCGAAGCGGGGATCGCCCGTCGGAACCGCGAGGATCTTCTCGTCCTCCCCCTTGGAGTCGCTCATGAAGAGCGTGCCGATCGGCCGCGCGGGCACGACGCAGCCGGGAAAGGTCGGCTCCTCGACGATGATCACGGCGTCGAGCGGATCGCCGTCATTCCCGAGCGTGTCCATGACGAACCCGTAGTCGGCCGGGTAGTGCACGGAGGAGTGGAGGACCCGATCGAGGCGGATGTGTCCGGTCGTCTTGTCGAGCTCGTACTTCGCACGGGAGCCGCGCGGGATCTCGACGAAGACATCAACGTGGTCAGGCGTCTTTTTCGCCGGCATCCGCTCCCCTTGCGTCACGGTCCGCGGGCGCGATGACGACCGTGACCTCCCCCTTGGGACGGTCGCCAGCATACCGAGCGGCAAGGTCCAGCGCCGTGCCCCGCACGAAGGTCTCGTGCACCTTGGTGAGCTCGCGGGCGACCACGACGCGCGCGTCCGGCGCGATCGCCGCGAGGTCCTCCAGCAGGTCGGCCGTCCGGTACGGACTCTCGTACACGACGATCGTCCGGCCCTCGGCGAGGAGGGCGCCCAGCTGCTTCTGGCGCTGGCCGGTCTTCTTGGGCAGGAAGCCGAGGAACGTGAACGCGCGGGTCGGCAGCCCCGAGGCGACGAGCGCCGCGATCGCCGCGTTCGGGCCGGGGATCGGGCTCACGGTGTGGCCGGCCGCCACGGCCGCCGCGACCAGGGCCTCGCCCGGATCGGACAGCGCCGGCGTGCCCGCGTCCGAGACGAGCGCGACGTCCCACCCACGGTCGAGCTGACCGACCAAGACAGCGACCTGGCGCTTGTGGTTGAACTCGTTGTACGAGGTCAGGTGCTTCGCCCGAATCTCGTAACGGCGCAGCAGGATCTGGGTGTGCCGGGTGTCCTCGCACGCGACCATGTGGACCTCCTGCAGGATCGTGAGCGCCCGCGGCGACACGTCCTCGAGGTTCCCGATGGGCGTCGCGACGAGATACAGGGTCCCCACAGCCCTAAGCATGAATCCTGCAGAGCGTCGGGGCATGGACCCGATCAAGGGGGCCGTCGCGGGCGCTGTCGGCGGTGCCGCCGGCGCCTACACGATGGAGCTCTTCCAGACCTGGTGGAACGACATGGAGAAGCGCGCCGCGCCGAAGCGGCGCGCCCACGCGGTCAAGGACGGCGCGACCGACGAGCCCGCGACGGTGAAGGTCGCCGAGCGGGTCGCCAAGAAGGTGCTCGCGACGGAGCTCCCCGAGGAGCTGAAGCCCGCGGCCGGCGAGGCCGTGCACTACACGACCGGCGCGACCATCGGGGCGGTCTACGGATTCGTCGCCGAGATCCTGCCGCCGGCGCGGATGTTCAACGGCCTCCTGATGGGCACGGTCGTCTGGTGGACCGCCGACAACATGGCCGTCCCGGCGCAGAAGCTCGGCAAGAAGCCCGAGCAGGTCCCGCCCTCCAAGCACGCCTACGCCCTCGCGTCGCACCTCGTGTATGGGTTCACCACCGAGGTCGTCCGGTCCCTGGTCCGCCTCGTCATCTAGCTCCGGCTAGACGCCCTCGCGCGTCACCTGGACCGACTGCGCGACGACGATCCCGGCGACCACGATGACCCCGCCCAGGACCTGGAGCGGCTGGAGCGATTGCCCGATGAGCAGCCACGCCGCGATGGCCGCGATCACCGGCTCACTCGTGGACGTCAGGCCGACGCGCGCCGCGGGGATGAGGCGGACCGCCCCCACGCTGAACAGGTACGGGATCACCGTCGCGATGATCACGACGCCCAGCACGTAGAGGCCAAGCTCGCCCGCGAAGGCCGACCACGGCAGTGTCCACGGCGGCCGCACGATCGACCAGCCGAGCGCGGCGGTGCCAAACCCGGCGCAGAGCAGCGCCCAGCTGGAATAGCGATGCACCAGCCGCTCCGCCAACAGGAAGTACGCCGCCAGGATGACCGCGTCGAGCATCGCGAGCAGGGCGCCCTCGGTGTTCACCTGCCGGAGCTGCGCGTCGTATGCGCCGACCACGAAGTAGCAGCCGACGATCGTGAGGACTCCGGCGATCCATAGGCCCAGCCCGACCTGCCGGCCGCGCAGCCGCCAGTACCCGAGGATGAGGAGCGGCGCGGTGTACTCGATGACGAGGGCGACGCCGATCGGGATGCGCTGGATCGCCTGGTAGTACACGAGCTGTACCGCCATCACGCCGAGGAGACCGAACAACACGAGCCACGGCAGGTCGACGCGTTTGATCGTCAGGAGCTCTCGTCGCTTGAACGCGAGCGTCAGGGCGAGGAACACGACGAACGCGAACAGGATCCGCAGCTCGGCGAGCGTCTCCGGCGCGACGCCGAGCTCGAACGCGCGCTTCGCGATGACGCCACCGACCGCATAGAAGGCGGCCGCGACGATCGCGAAGACATAGCCGAGGGCCGTCGGGCTCAGTCGGCTTCCCAGTCGCGCGGATAGAGGAAGTCGTGTCCGACGGTGCGGAGGCTCAGCTTCGCGATGAGCGGCATGACCCGCTTGAAGTGGTTGCGGCGGATGCGCTCGCGGATCTTCGCGATCAGGTCGCCGTCGAACCCCGCGGCGGTGAGCTCCGCGGGCCGCGCCCGGCGATCGACCATGTGATAGAGGATCAGGTCGGCCTGCTCGTAGGTGAATCCGAGCTCGCCCTCGTCGGTTTGGCCCTCCCAGAGATCCGCGCTCGGCGCCTTCTCGATGACCCCGCGCGGAACGCCGAGGTGCGCCGCGAGCTCGCGGAGCTGCGTCTTGTACAGGTCACCGACCGGATTGAGCGCGCAGGCGAGGTCACCGAACTGCGTGCCGTAGCCCAGCAGGAGCTCGGTCTTGTTGGACGTGCCGAGCACCAAACCGTCGGGCCACGAGCGGTCGTACTCGATGCTCTTGCGCTCACGCGCCATCTTGTTGCCCATCCGGACCCGGTCGGCTTTCGGGAGCGTCGCGAAGTAGCTGTCGACCTGCGCGGTGATCGGGACCTCCTCCAGCCGGATGCCGAGGGTCTCGGCCACCTCGAGGGCGTCCGCCCGCGACCGGCCGGCGGTCGTCCGGTAGGGCGTGAACAGCGCGAGGACGTTCCCCGCGCCGAGCGCCTCGGCCGCCAGGGCCGCGACCACCGCGCTGTCGACGCCGCCCGAGAGGCCGAGCACGAGCCGCGTCGCGCCGGTCTTCAGCGTCTCGTCGCGGAGGAACGCGACGAGCATCTTGCGCACGAGGACCTCGTCGATGCGCAACGGGGTGAGGTCGCCGGGCGCGATGCGGATCGCCGGCCGCTCGTCGATCACTCCGTCACCCGGATGCCCATGCGCTGCGCCAGGACCCGGAACAGAAGGTCGGGGCGCTCGTCCCGCAGCAGCGGATTGCGCGCGCGCTCGCGGGCGACGAGCTCGAGATCGAGGTCGGCGACCAACAGCTCCTCCTCCCATTCCTTCGCCCGGGCGCAGATCGCTCCGTCGGGGCCGATCACCTCGGAACCGCCCCAGAAGCCGATGCCGTCCTCGTGACCGACGCGGTTCACGTAGACGATGTACATGGTGAGGTACTGCGCGTAAAAGCGATCCATCATCCGGCACGACGCGGCGGTCCCGAGGTCGCCGCCCTCCGCGACGCCGCGGCCGGGACTCGCCGCCGGCGCGATGATCACGCTCGCCCCCTCGATCGCGTACCCGTACGGGACGGAGAGGTGCCAGAGGTCTTCGCAGATCGCGACGCCCGCGACGCCGGCCGCGCTCTCGAACGTCTCGAACCGATCGCCGGCGCCGAAGTACCGCCCGTCGTCGAAGATGCCATACGTCGGGAGGTAGACCTTCCGGTGCACGTGGCGCAGCGCTCCGCCGGACCAGTACCCCTGCGCGATGTGCAGCTTCGCGTCGACCGAGCGCTCGACGAAGCCGGCGCTCACGTCGATGTCCCGCGACGCCTCCGCGATCGGCGCGAGGCGCGGATCGTCGGCGGCGCACGCGACGTCGGCGGCCAGATCCTTGAGGTAGTAGCCGGTGAGCGAGAGCTCCGGGAACACCACGAGCTTCGCGCCCGTCGCGCGGGCCTTGGCGATCCACTCCTGGTGCATCCGGAGATTGCGCTGCATCGCCCCGAGGGCGGGCGCGCACTGCGCGATGGCGATCCTCATGCCGCGCGGAAGCTCCCCACGCGCTCGGCGTATTGCTGCGCGAGCGCCCAGGCCCGCTCGTCGTCCGCGGCCTCGGCCCACACGCTGAACAGTGGCTGATCGGCGTCGGGCAGCACGAGGACCCTCTCGCCGTCGTTGACGTGCTTCACGCCGTCGACCTGCTTCGTGCGTTCGGTGGCCGGGTCCTGGGCGAGCATCCGCATCACCCGGCCCTTGTCCTCCCACGGGCAGTCGACCTTCAGCCGCACCAGATGCGCGGCGGGCGTCGCGTCCACGATCTCCGCGAGCGTGGCGTGCTGCACGGCGAGGAGCTCCAGCAGCTTCACGATCGCGAACAGGCCATCGAACGACGGGTGGAACCGGGGGAAGATGAACCCGCCGAGTCCATCCGCGACCAGGAGCGGTTGCTCGCGGGCGGCGAGGCCCATCTGCGCCTCGGCCGACGCGCGCACCCGCTGGACGCGGCCGCCCGCGGCCGTCACGAGCTGCTCGATGACGGCCGGCGCGAAGACCGGCACCGCGATGAGGCCCGGCGTCGCCTGCGCGATGAGCCTCACGAACGCCGTGAGGAAGTGGCGGTCCTCGACGATCCGGCCCTTGTCGTCGGTGACGAAGATCTTCTCCCCGCCGGAGTCGAGGGTGACCCCGAAGCTCGCGTGGAGCGTCGCGGTGATGGCCGCCAGCTCCCGCATCTGCTGCTGGAACTCCTCGAGCGACCGCGACCCGATGTTCTCG
>JAXDLF010000186.1:0-3383 GCA_034666765.1 Chloroflexota bacterium | reverse complement strand
CGCGTGCGTCGACTGCGGCGAATCCGATGTGCTGGTTCTCGAGTTCGACCATCGCGATCCATCAGACAAGGTGAAGGCCGTAGCAGTTCTCGCGATGTCGAAGAGATGGCCCAAGGTGCTGACAGAGGTCAACAAGTGCGACGTCCGCTGCGTGAACTGCCATCGCCGCCGCACTGCCCGACAGTTCGGCTGGAGGAAGCTCCGATAGCTCGCCTAGAATTACGTGCGGACCGTCATCGCGGGTGTGTTGTAGTGGTAGCAAACGGCGTTCCCAACGCTGCAGTGCGGGTCCGATTCCCGCCACCCGCTCCGATCCCTGACTAGTCTCTAGCCCGATGCCCAAGCCCTCCGGCTGGCGCCGCATCCTCACCCTCTTCACCCTCGCGTCGTTCATCGAGGTCATGGCCTACGGGCAGCTCACCGCGTTCACGCCGCTGCACCTCCCCACCATCGGCGTCGCGCCCGAGGACGTGCCGATCGCCGTCGGCCTCATCACCGTCGGGGCGAACGTGCTCGGGGTGCTGTTCCTGCCGTTCTGGGGTGTGCTCGCCGATCGCTTCGGCCGGAAGCCGCTGATCATCCGATCGTTCGTCGCGACCGGCGCGGGTCTCGCCGTCGCCGCCGCGGGCCGCAGCGTGTGGCTGTTCACGATCGGCCGCGGACTCACCGCGCTCAACCTCGGGAACAGCGGGCTGATGATGACGACGCTGCACGAGACCGCGCCCGCCGCGCGGCTCGGCTTCGCGTTCGGCGTGGTGAACGGCGCGGGCCCGCTCGGCGCCTTCATCGGACCGCTCCTCGGCGGCCCGCTCGTCGACCGTTATGGCTTCAACCTCGTCCTCGGCATCGACGCCGTCCTGCTCGTCGCCGTCGTCGTCGCGCTCACCTTCGGGTATCGGGACGCCTTCGTCCCGTCCCGCGAGCGCCCACCTATCTTTGCCTCGGCCTTCGAGGGCCTGCGGCTCATCTGGCGCTCACCCCGCCTGCGGGCCCTCTTCCCCGCCCTGCTCGTGATGTTCGCCGGCTGGATGCTCACGTTCATCTATCTGCCGATCGTCGTGCAGCGCATCCACGGCGACGACGGTCTGGGCACCGCCGTCGGCATCGCCCTCGGGGCGAGCGGCCTGGTCACGCTCGTCGCGTCGCCGGCGATCGGCGCGGTGGCCGACCGGCTCGGGCACTGGCGGGTGCTCTACGTCGCGGCGGTGGCCGACGGCATCCTGTGGCTGGTCCCGTGGCTCACGCGGGACTACTGGCCGTTCGTGATCGCCTTCGCGATCGTCAGCGGCATCGGGAGCGGTGTGTTCAGCCTCAGCTTCAACGTCCTCGCATCGTCGACGACCGACGCGGCCCGCGCGCGCGTCATGACGTTCGCGTACCTGCCGGTCAACCTCGGCTTCATCGTCGGGCCCGGTCTCGGCGCGTTCATCGTCAGCCGGGACGTGTTCGGGATCTTCCCGGCCGCGACCGCGTTCGAGCTCGTCGGCGTGATCCTGCTGGCCTACGCGGCCAGGAGGCGCATCGCCTGACCCGGTCCGCGGGTCGCGTCAGTCGAATCCGTATTTGTACAGGTGACGGATCGCGATGAGGTACGTGACGCGGTCCTGCTTTCCCCAGACGATCCGCGTCTGTCGCTCCGCGGCCTCTTCCCCGTCGTAGCGCACCGCGAGCGCGCGGATGTCCCGCAGCGCCTCGTCGCCGAACGCGACGGCCCGGGCGACGCCGTCGAGCCGGACATAGCGCTCCGATTCGCCGACCAGCAGTGACACGCGCGGATCCTCGGCGAGGTTCCGCGCCTTCACGCGCTGCTGCGTGGTGTTGACGAGCACCTCGTCACCCCGGCGCTCGTACCAGATGGCCGAGAGGTGTGGCGACTTGTCCGGGTTCACCGTGCCCATCACCGCGAATCGCGGGATGTCGAGGAACGCGCGGACGTCTTCACCGAGCTTCACCGGGACACGGTACTCCGACCGCTAGCCGAACCGGATCCCGTATCGCGCGGCGACGGCATTGCGGGCATCCCAGTCGGACGCGGCATGGAACTCGGCGAGGAACTCCTCGAGCCCCGCGGGCGCGGCGATGATAAGGACCGTCGCGCGCCCGCCGCGCACATCCCAATCGTGCCGGACGCCACGCGGCAGGAAGACGAACGCACGGGGGCCCGCGACGAATTCGTCCTCGCCGCAGTGCACGACGATGGTGCCGTCGAGCACGTACATCGCCTCGTCCTCGCGATCGTGCACGTGCGGCGGCGCGCCGCCATCCGTGTTCGACTCGATGACGGCGAACGAGCCGCCGGTGCGGCCGCGCGACGCCTTGACACCGTCAGCGCCCTCGCCCGCCGCGATGAGGTAGCCCTTCACGGTCCGAACGCTAGTCCGCGGCGGACGGCTGGTCGCGGTGCGCGCGGAAGCGCACGATCTCCGGGATCCACGCGGCGATCGCGAGCACCGAGACGACGCAGGCGATGCCGCCGGACACGACCGCCCCGACCGGAGACCACAGCGCGGCCACGGCTCCGGACTCGAACTGGCCGAGCTGCGGGCCGCCCATCACGAACATCATGTTGATCGCGTTCAGCCGGCCGCGAAGCGCGTCGGGGACGATGAGCTGGAGGATCGTGCCGCGGAAGATGGTGCTGACGACATCGGCGGCGTTCGCGATCGCCAGCAGCACGAGCGCGAGCGCGAACGCGCGCGCGTCGAGCAGGCCGAACGTGACGATGGCGAGGCCCCACACCGCCACGGCGACGAGGATCGCCAGCCCCTGCCGCTCGATCCGCGCGGTCCATCCCGACGCGACCGCCGCGATGAGCGCGCCCACCCCCATCGAGGCGTAGAGCAGCCCGAGACCCTCCGGCCCGACGTGGAACACGCGGTCCGCGTAGTACGGGAACAGCGCTCGCGGAGAGCCGAAGAACATCGCGAGGAAGTCGAGGGACATCGTCGCCAGGAGGATCCGCGTGGCGCCGAGGTACCGCACGCCCTCGACGAGGGCCTGGAGGACCGGCTGGCGCTCGGTCGGAAGGCGGGGCGGCGTGCGCATCCGCCACACGGTGACGAGCGCCGCGGCGAAGGACGCGACGTCGATCCAGTACGCGCCGGCGAGACCGAGACGCGCGATCAGGATCCCCGCGAGCGCCGCGCCGAACACCGCGGCGAACTGGTAGAGCGTCTGGTTCAGCGCGATCGCGGCCCGGATCTGCCGCCGCTCGACGACCGTCGGCACGAGCGACGCCCGCGTCGGACCGTCGAGCGCGGAGAAGCACGCCCCGACCGCGGTGAGGACGTAGAGGAGCGGCACCGAGGCGAAGCCAGTCTGCGTCGCGAGGGCGAGGGCGAACGAGACGGCGCCCAGGCCGGCCTGCGTGGCGAGCAGCAGGC
>JAXDLF010000185.1:0-3138 GCA_034666765.1 Chloroflexota bacterium | reverse complement strand
TACCACGCGTCGCCGAGCGGCTGGACGAACTGGGCCGCGCCAAAGACGCCGAGAGCCTGGTTCGCGAGCGCGAGCGCCGCCCCGTTCACGGCGGTCGCGAGGAAGTTCACCGGCATCCAGCTGAAGTTCTGGCGCCAGATCGCGCCGAGCTTCGCGTCGGACGTCAGCGCGATGACGACCGCGGTGAGGGTCGAGTTGGCGATGAAGTAGACCGCGGCCGAGATCGCGACGGCGAACACCGTGCTGGTCAGATCGGTCGGCGAGGTCTTACCGCCGACGAGTCCGTAGACCGTCGCGGCGAGGGTCGTCGAGATGGAGAGCTGTCCGAAGTTGAAGAGGGCCTTGCGGGCCGGCTTCGGCTTCGGGGTGAAGGCGTTCACGGCCGCGACGACGACGTTCACCCACAGGGCGGCGCCGACGCCGAAGAGGACGTACGCCGCCACGTTGATGGCGAACGACATCGAGATCGCGCTCGAGCGGAAGAGCATGACCGGGTTGCGCTGGGCGGCGGCGGCCAGCCCGAGGAGCAGGACGAACATCAGCGGATCGACGCTCCCCGCCTTCACGGCGAGCGACGCGGCCACCAGGCTGGCGGTGCCCAGGGCGACCACCGCGAAGATGTAGATATCCGCGACGATCTTCTTCATACGCACTCCGTCCTCGTCCACCTAATCCACCAGCTCCCAGGCACCGCGCGCGCCCCGCGGCCCGGACCTCGTGTCCCAGGTCACGTCTTCCCAGGTGAGGCCCTCCCAGGTGATCCCCTGCCAGTCGAACGCCTCCCAGGTGACGCTCTCCCAGGTGATGCCGTCCCAGGTGATGTTTTCCCAGGTCACGCTCGCCCACGGGACGCCATGCGAGTCCACGCCACCGTTGAACGACGGGTCGCGCCAGACGAGCGGCTGTCCGTAGAGCATCGCGAAGACCTGCTCCGCGAACGCCCCGCTTGCCGGGTACTTGCTGAACGGCGCGGCGACGGGAGATTTGGTCACGGCGGCGTACGCGTCCACGACGCCGGCCCCCTGATCCATCACCCGGGCTCCGCCGATCGGCCGCGCCGTGGCGGTGAGCTGGCTCTTCACCTCCCGCGGCGTCGCCGCGGGGTGCTTCTCGAGGTACAGCGCGGCGACGCCGGCCACGATCGGCGCGGCCACCGAGGTCCCCGACATCGTGAAGTACTGGGCGGTC
This sequence comes from Chloroflexota bacterium, assembly GCA_034666765.1. Lineage (GTDB taxonomy): Bacteria > Chloroflexota > Limnocylindria > P2-11E > P2-11E > UBA4735. Next base: position 1,950 of record JAXDLF010000185.1, on the reverse strand, counting down.
TTCTGGCCCTTCGCCTTCACCCGCCGGTCGGTGTTGAGGGTGTCGATCGTGCTGCCGGCGACGCGCAGGCCGACGACCTTGCGGCCCGGCGCGATGAGGTCCGGTTTGGCGATGCCGTCGAAAGCCGTCGGACCGCGGGACGACCATTTCGCGACGCTGTCGTCGCGCAGGCTGGCGGTGTTGTGGTCGTCGTCGGCGCCGACGGTGAGCACGAACGGGTCGGTCGCCGGCGTCGTGATCGTCGACTGTCCCGCGCCCTGGTTTCCGGCCGAGACGACGACCGTCAGACCCGCGAAGTTGAGCATCTCGACCGCCGAGGCCAGCAGGTCGTTCTGGTAGCCGGTGAGGGCCGTAGCGCCGAACGACAGGTTGGCGATGCGGATGTTGTACGTGGTGCGGTTCGCGAGCACCCACTGGAGCCCGGCGAAGATCGTCGAGAGCTTCGCGTGGCCGGTCGCGTCGATCACCCGCACGCTCGCGATGTTCGCCTTCGGCGCGACCCCGGTGTACGCGCCGTTCGAGGCCGCGCCGTTGCCGGCGATCAGGCCGGCGACGTAGGTGCCGTGACCGCCCGGATCGCCCTGCGAGCCCTCGCCCGTCATGTCGACCCGGGCGACGATCCGGCCGGCGAGGTCCGGATGGTCCGCGACGCCGCTGTCGATGACCGCGACGGCGATCCCGTTGCCCGACAGCCCCTTGGATTCCCAGACCTTCGGCGCGTTGACGGCCTCGATGGCCGGCTCGCGGACCGCCTCGGCGTCGTTGGTGTCGTCGGAGCTGTCGACGTTGTCGCCCTTCCAGGTCGCGGTGAACGTCTGGTCCTGGATGACGCGGTCGACGAGGGCCTCGCGCGAGAGCGCCACGATCTGCGAGCCGCTCAGCGCGCCGGACGCACCGCCGACGATCGCGAGCGAGCGCCGCGCGCCGTCGGCGGTCGAGGCCGAAAGCGCCGACTCGGCCTTCTTGACCCGGGCGGCGTTCTCGTCCCGGCCCTGGGTGTTCCTGCCCGGCGCGGGGACCACGGTGTTGAGCGGCGCGAGCGCGCTCGGGGCCCCTCGGACGATGACCGGGAAGAGCTCGTTCGGGCGGGCCGTCGCCGCGGCTAGGAGCGCCGGGTCGATTTTCGACGGCCCGCTCTTGGACTCGGCGGCGAGCGGCGTCATGGCGAGGAACAGCGCGACGACGACCGCGCCGATCAACCCGCGCGCGATTGGCTTCGAACCCACCCGTCTCACCCCCGCCGAACTCCCCTGGTCGCCGCTGATTTGTACCGGTAGGGGTAGCCCGGGGGGCACCCCGTTCGGGGGATACGGGTCACCCGAGACGAAGCTGCGACCGCTCCTACGCCACGCTCATCACGTCCCTCATCAAATCGGAGGAGACGCGCGCCACGAGCCGGGCGGAGCTAGCGATTCCGCTCCGACCGCACGAAGAAGAAGGTGCCGATCACGAGGCAGACGAAGAACGCCGGCACGACGATCGCGAGATTGGATTGCGGACTCTGCAGCACGACGTGGTCGTAGTCGGGCGACCCGGCGTAGTACACGCCGCGGACGAAGTCGACCGCGTACCGCAGCGGCGCGACGCGCGACGCGATCTCGAGATACCACGGCATCACCTGGATCGGCGTGAACACGCCGGCCAGGAAGAACTGCGGCAGGAAGATGAACGGGAAGACCTGGTTCGCGGCGCGCTGGTTGTTCAGGAACGCCAGCACCAGCACACCGAATGCGCCGCCGAAGAAGGCGACGACGAGGCCGGTTCCGATGAGGGCCACGAGCTGGCCCGGCGAGATCGGGATCCCGATCACCAGGCCGAAGGCGATGATCGCGACGGCCTGGGGCAGCGCGACGAGCGTCTCGCCGAGGATGCGGCCGGCGATGATCGTGTACCGGGACACCGGCGCGATGAACAGCTCCTGGCTGAAATCGTTCTCCCGGTCGATGACGA
>JAXDLF010000184.1:0-6417 GCA_034666765.1 Chloroflexota bacterium | reverse complement strand
CGCCGCGGTCCAGCGGCGCTTCGCGGCGCCCGGCGAGGCGAGCACGATCGCCGAGGCTTTCGTCACCGCGAGCATCGTCTTCTGCGTCGGCCCGCTCACCTTTCTCGGCGCCATCCGCAACGGCCTGACCGGTGACCCGAGCCTCCTCGCGATCAAGAGCGTGCTCGACGGCTTCTCGGCGATCGCGTTCGCGGCGACGCTCGGGTGGGGCGTGCTCCTCTCGCTCGCCGTCATCCTCGTCTACCAGGGCGGCATCGCCGCGGGCGCGTCGATCTTCGCCGGGCTCCTGGGCGACGCGCAGCTGCGCGAGATGAATGCGGTCGGCGGTCTGCTGCTCGTCGGCGTAGGGTTGAAGCTGCTGAAGATCCGCGACGTGCGGGTGGCCGATTACCTGCCCGCGATCGCGGTGGCCCCGCTGCTCGTGGCGGTCATCGCGGCCATCGGAGGGGGCGCCAGATGAAGATCCTCGAGTTCCGCAGCGACACCTTCACCCTGCCGACCGCGGCCATGCGCGCGGCGATGGCCGATGCCGAGGTCGGTGACGACCAGTACGGCGAGGACCCGACCGTCAACCGCCTCGAGGAGCGCGCCGCCGACATCGTCGGCAAGGAAGCCGCGGTGTACGTGGGCAGCGGCATGCTGGGGAATCTGTGCGGGGTGCTGTCCCAGGCCGGCCGCGGCGACGAGGTGATCCTCGGCGACCTCGCGCACATCTATCAGAACGAGATGGGCGCGTTCACCGTGCTCGGCGGGCTGCACGGTCGCACCGTCCCGAATCGCGACGGCATGCCGTCGCTCGAGGACATCGAGAGCGCGATCCGGCCGTCGGTCGGCGCGTTCCCCCGATCCGCGCTTCTCTGCCTCGAGAACTCGCACAACAACTGCGGCGGCTCGGTCATCACCGGCGCGCAGACCCGCGCCGCGGCGGACCTCGCGCACGAGCGCGGCCTGAAGGTCCACCTGGACGGCGCGCGGATCTTCAACGCGTCGGCCGCACTGGGCGTTGACGTGAAGGAGCTCACCGGGCCGGTGGACACCGTCCAGTTCTGCTTCTCCAAGGGCCTGTCCGCGCCGGTGGGCTCGATCCTGTGCGGTCCGCGCGACACCGTCGCCCGGGCGCGCAAGGTGCGCAAGCTCCTCGGGGGCGCCATGCGCCAGGCCGGCGTCATCGCCGCGGCCGCGCTCGTCGGCCTCGAGACCATGCGCGACCGGCTGGTCGAGGATCACGTCAACGCGCGCGCGCTCGCCGACGGGCTCGCCGCGATCCGCGGGATCAAGATCGACGCCGCGAGGGTCGTCACGAACATCGTGTCGTTCGAGGTCGAACGGAGCGCGATGGACGCCGGCGACTTCCAGAAGGCCTGCCTCGATCGCGGCCTGCGGATCTCGCGCTACCTCGGCAACTCGCCGCGGCTGCGGATGGTGACCCACGCGAACGTGAGCCGCGCCGACGTGGACGCGGCGCTCGCGATCATGAGCGCCGTCCTCTCCGGGAAGCGGGAGCCGGTGAGGGCCGCCGGCTAGGAGCCGGCGAAGCGATCAGGGATCAGTCAGGGCTCACGTGGTCTCGTGGGTCTTGAGTCGGGGATCGAGGGCGTCGCGCAGACCGTCGCCGATCAGGTACAGGCAGAGCACGGTGAGGAAGATCATCACCCCGGGCGACACCACGAGCCACCACGCGCGCACGAAGTATGACGCGCCGTTGGTGAGCATGTTGCCCCAGCTCGGCGTCGGCGGGAGGATCCCGAGGCCCAGGAAGCTCAGGGCGGACTCCAGGAGCACGATCGCTCCGACGTCGATCGCCGCGAGGACGAAGATGAGCGGCAGCACGTTCGGCAGGATGTGCCGGAACATCACGCGGAAGTCGGTCGCGCCGATCGCGTGCGCCGAGGTGACGTACTCGCGCTCGCGCAGCGAGATCGTCTGGCCGCGAACGTAGAGGGTGATCCCGGTCCAGTTCAGCAGCCCGATGATCGCGATGAGCGTCAGCGGCCCCGGCTGCCAGAGCGCGGCGATGATGAGCAGCAGGAACAGCTGCGGGATGCCGTTCAGGGTCGTGATCAGCCAGGTGACGAAGTCGTCGAAGAAGCCCCGGTAGTAGCCCGCAGCCAGGCCGATCGGCACCCCGACCGCGAAGTTGACGATCGCCGCGACGAAGCCGACGAACAGCGACACCTGCCCGCCGAAGAGGAGGCGCACGACCTGGCTCCGGCCGACCTCGTCGGACCCGAGCAGGAACGCCGGTGGGTCGAAGGTCGGCTTCTCGTAGGTGTGGAAGAGGTCCTGCTGCTCGAACTTGTAGTGGAAGAGGTTGTCGGCGAAGACCGGCGCGAGGATCGAGAGGGCCGCCAGCAGCATCAGCACGGCCAGCGCCGCGATCGTCAGCTTGTCGTGGCGCAGCTTCCACCACGCGTTGCTCCACAGGCTCCGCGATGGCCGGGTCTCCGCGGGCACGACGACCCCGCCCGCGGTCGCGGCGGCGGTGGCCACTACGAGACCTTGATCCGCGGATCGACGATCGCGTACGTGATGTCACGCAGCAGGTAGCTCACCACGAGCAGCGTGCTCGCGATCATCACGCCGGCCTGGACGATCGGGTAGTCCTTGGCGATCGCGGCCTGGAACGTGAACTGGCCGATGCCCGGCCAGCTGAACACCTGCTCGATCACGAGCGCGCCGCCCACGAGCGTCGCCAGGATGCCGCCGAGCGCGGTGACGACGGGGATGAGGGCGTTGCGGAGCGCGTGCACGTACACGACGACGCCCTCGTGCAGGCCCTTGGAATGCGCGGTGCGGATGAAGTCCTGGCCCAGCACGTCGAGCGTCTCCGTGCGGAGGATGCGGGAGTAGTTCGCGATACCGGTGAGTGCCAGGACGAACGCCGGCAGCGCGATGTGCCGCAGCCGGTCGAGGATGTCCATCTGGTCCTTCCCGACGGTGAGCATCCCCTGGGACGGCAGCCAGCGCAGGCCGATGGCGAACAGGATGATCAGGACCTGGCCGAGCCAGAACGCCGGCACGGCGTGCCCGGCCACGCCGAACACCCGGATGACCCCGTCGGTCCAGGTGCCGCGCTTCAGGGCCGCGAGGACGCCGAGCGGCACGCCGACGAGGAGCTGCAGCAGGAGCGCGGTCACCGCGAGCTGCAGCGTGTTCGGGAGCCGCTCGAGGATCATGGACCCGGCCTCGCGGTGGTAGATGAGCGACTCGCCGAAGTTCAGGCGGATGGCGTTGCTGGCCCAGTCGACGTACTGGATCGGGATGGGCTTGTCGAGCCCGTACACGTGCAGGAGCCGCAGGTAGTCCTCCTGCGTGAAGTCGCGGATACCGAACGTGAAGAGCCGGATGGGGTCGCCCGGCGACAGGCGGGCGATCGCGAACGTGATGATCGAGATGCCGATCAGGGTGGGGATCGCGTAGAGGGCTCGCCGGATGAGGAAGTTGCGCACCGCGCCTCCGTCGATCGGAGGGGAGCGCCGGCGGGCGCTCCCCTCCTCTCAGCTCAGTCCTACTTCTTGATCCACCACTGATAGACGTTGTAGACGGTCCTGAACGAGCCGGGCCTGAAGTTCTGCAGCGTGTTCTGCGAGACCGCGAGCACGTTGTTCGCGTAGCCGAAGTTGTACGGCTGGTTCTCGTTGAGGATCTTGTTGAACGTCTCGTACTGCTTCTTGCGCGCGGCGATCGAGCAGTCCCCGTTCGACGGGTTGCGCGCTTCCTCGATCGCCTTGTCCATCGCCGGGTCCTTGAAGAACGTGAAGCCGAAGCCCTGGACGTTCTTCGCGGTGTCCGGAATCTGGCTCGAGTGCCAGATCTGGTACGGGTCGGGTTCCGCGCCGAGCGACCAGCCGATGATCGTCGCTTCGAGCGTCGAGTCACCGGTGGTGAGCTTGGTGACGAGACCCTGGAACGCTTCCGGCGCCGCCTTGGCGTTGATGCCGAGCTGCTTGTACTGCTCGGCCGCGACGGTGGCCAGCGTCTCGCGCTCCGTGTTGCCGGAGTTCGTCGAGATCGTCAGGTTGAACTTCTTGCCCGCGGCGTTCTGGAGGATGCCGTCCGACCCGGGCGTCCAGCCGGCGTCCTTGAGCAGCGACAGGGCCTTGGCCTTGTCGTACTTGTACTGCTCGAGGGCGACGCCGGTCGGGTAGGCCCACTGCACCGGGACGTGGTGGGCGACCTGCTTGGTCGCCTCACCGAAGACGACGGCCTTGATCACCTGGTCCATGTCGATGCCGTACGCGAGCGCCTGCCGCACGCGCTTGTCGGCGAGGCCGACGGCCGTCGGGCTGGCGGTGTTCCAGCCGATGAACGTGTAGCCGAGGTTCTGGTACTTGTCGATCTTCACGGTCGACACGGTCTGCACGTCGGCGAGGTCCTTCGCCTGGATCGTGCCGAAGGTGATCTCGCCGGTCTTCAGGCCGTTGGTGATCGCCGTCTGGTTCGCGACGACCTTGTAGACGTACTGGTCGAGGTTCGCGGGGCCCTGCCAGTAGGTCGGGTTCTTGTCGAGGATGACCTGGTCACCCTTGCGCCACTCGTTGAGCTTGAACGGCCCGCTCACGACGGTCGGGGCCGTGTTCTCCGGCGCGGAGTCGATCTCGTCCTTCGAGGTGTCGGTGACGTACTTCCCGAAGACCTGGGTCGGGAGCACGTACCCGGTCAGGTCGATGATCGCCGAGCACGAGACCTTGGCCATCGTGACGGTGAACTTCTTCGGGTTCGCCGAGTCGATCGCGACGCCCGGGATGGTCGTCGCCGTGCCGTCCGAGTAGGCCTTGAAGCCCAGGACATCCTGGAACGTCGACTTGCGGACCGTCTTCTTGCTCTTGCCGACGGCCTTGAGACCGGTGAGCCAGTCGTCCGCGATGACCGGCTTGCCGTCCGACCAGACGGCCTTCGGGTCGATCGTGAACGTGTACTTGAGGCTGTCGGTCGAGATCGAGAACGTCGCCAGGCGCGGCTGGGGCTCGCCGGTCTTGTAGTCGACCTGGATCAGGTCGTCGTACAGGAGCTGCGTGATTCGCTGCGACGCGGTGTCGTTGACCAGTACCGGCTGCATGGTCGCGATGTCCGAGATGGTCGCTTCGATGACCCGGCCGCCCTGCTGGGGCGTCTCCGACGCCGACGGCGAGGACGACGCCCCGCCACCGGGAGTGCTGCTGGAGCTACAGGAAACGGCCACCAGCATGGCCGCGCCGAGGATCGAGACGAGTCGCCGCATGAGCTCACTACCCCCCATCGCCCTCTTTTGTGAACGGCGATACACGTGGTACGCGGGACACTAGCGGACCGTTCACTCAGCGGCCACGCAGGCGGCCGGAGCGGCCATTCGCTCGGCGTTTCGGCCGCCGGCTGCCCGGTTATCGCACACCGCCGGAGGGCGAGGAACGTGCTCTACGCGCCGGGCCTGACGGCGAGCCCGAAGCTCCCGCGCCTCTCCGAGTAGCTAGAGACCGAGCTCCGCGGCCGCGAGCGCCGGCGGGATCGAGGCGCACCCGAGCAGGGCGTCGTGGAACGCGCGCATGCCGAGCCCGCGGCGTTGGGCCCGGGCCCGCAGGTCCAGGATCGCCGCGCGGCCGAGGGCGTAGCTCGACGGCTGCAGCGGGTTGAGGGTGTAGCGGCGGCACTCGCCGACCGCGTTCGGCCGCTCGAGCTTCGGTCCCTCCATCATGAAGTTCACGGCCTGCTCGAAGCCGAGCTCGCCGGTCGCGAGGCCGACGTCCACGCTGACCCGCGCGGCGCGCCACAGCAGGTCCTTGAGCCGCAGGAGCCGGGTCTCCGGATCGTCGAGGAAGCCGAGCTCGGTCATGAGCTCCTCGACGTAGAGGCCCCACCCCTCGATGAACACGTTCGAGCGGATGGCCTTGCGGGCGATCGACGCGTGATTCGAGGCCGTCGCGAGCTGCAGGTGGTGGCCGGGATAGCCCTCGTGGCACGCGATGACCGCGATGCCCTTGCGCGGATGGCCCGAGAGCCGCTCCTCCTTCACCGCGTCCGGCTCGCCGGCCGCCGGGAGGGTCACCCAGAACCGCCCGCGGCGCGAGCGCTCGAACGGGCCGGGCTGGACGTACGCCGCGTAGGGCAGCGTCGGCCGCGCGAAGTCCGGCATCGCCTCGACGGTGAGCGACTCGTCCGCGGGGAAGGACGCCAGGCCGGCGACATGGGTCGCGGCGCGCGATCGCTCCATCTCGGCGCGATACGCGGCCACGAGCTCGTCCTCGGACGGGTGGTCCGCGCGCAGGCGGTCGACGCTGTCGCGCCACTCGCTGTCGCCCAGGGCCCGGGCAGCCTCGACGAGCTTGGCCGCGGTCTCCGCGTACAGGGCCTCGCCCCACCGCTTGAGCGAGACGCTGTCGTACGGGAGCAGCTCCTTCTCTCTGAGCAGCGCATCGAACGCGTCACGGCCGATCGCGAAGC
>JAXDLF010000183.1:0-11153 GCA_034666765.1 Chloroflexota bacterium | reverse complement strand
AGCGGCATGGTCCCTCCCTAGCGCTGCAGGTCCGTCGCCAGACCTTTGAAGTCCGTGCCGACGACCACGACGATATCCGCGTCCGTCTGTTCCGACGAGCCGGCATCCCGGACCGGGATCCCGCTCAGCTGTCCGGAGAGCTGGTCCGCGGTGTACCGCTTCGCGCCGTTCTTCACGAGGATCTCCGAGCGGCCGGTGGCGCCGGCGGTCACCCGCGACACGCCGAAGGCCCGCGCCGCGAGCCGGTCGGCGACGTCCTGCGCGGCGGTGGTCCTGGTGCCGGTGCCGCGGACCTCGATGCGCGCGCCCTCTTGGCGCACGCGCGGGTCGTAGAAGAGCTCGGCGACGAGGTTCGCGATCTTGGCCTTGTCCGGAATGAGGTAGTAGCCCTGCGGCGAGTTCTGCTCGGTCAGCTCGCAGTGCGGTGAATCGGCGCCGCAGGGGAGCAAGACCTCGCTCTTGATGTCGCCGGACGGGATCCCGCCGCCGAGCCCGGCGAGCGGGAGGATGTTGGCCGGATCGAAGTTCGTCTCGACCGCCGAGCCGACGTCGCTCACGATCCCCGGAAGGCGCCCGAGCATCCCGTCCGCCGCGAGGCGGGCGCGGATCGCCGAGATGACGTCCTGCTGCCGCTTGGCGCGGGAGAAGTCGTTGCTGTCATGGCGCGATCGCGCGTACTTCAGCGCGATGTCGCCCGGCATGAGCTGCGGCCCGGGCTGGATGTTGAGGCGCTCGACGCCGAAGTCGGCCGTGGGGTACGACTCGTCGCGGATCGGCCGCTTCACGTCGACGAGCACGCCGCCAACGGAATCGACGATATCGGTGAACGCCCGGAAGTTGATGAGCGCGTAGCTGTTGATGCGGATCCCGAGCAGGGCCTCGACGGTCTTTTGCGCGAGGTCCGGCCCGCCGATGGCGAATGCCGCGTTGATCTTGTCGTTTCCGTGTCCGGGGATCGCGACGAGCGTGTCGCGGGGCACCGACAGCATCGCGGCCGTGCGGTTCACCGGATCGATGGAGAGCACGATGAGGGTGTCGGTGTTCTGGGTGTCGCCGGCGACGCCGCGCGAGTCCACGCCGAGGACGAGGACGTTCAGCCGCTCGCGTCCGTTCCACGGCGGCAGGTCGAAGGACGTGGACGCGCCGCGGGCCGTCGTGCCGGCCACCGGCGCGAAGACCTTGGCCGCGAGGCCGGCCCACGCGTTCGCGCCCCGGTAGACGCTGCCGTAGCCCACGACGAGCGCGAGGGTCACGATCCCGAGTGCGGCGTAATCGGCGGCGTGCTTCCGGCGGAGCGTGCCGCCATGGCGGAGCCCGCCGGCGAAGGCGTCGCCCACGACGATGAGGTGGTAGATGAACAGGCCACCGATGACCGCGACGGTGAACACGACCGCGTGGCGGATGATGAGCGAGGTCAGCGGGTCGAACGTCGCGACGAACGCGCCGCCGAGCGCGAGCGCGAGCACGGGGATGAGGAACAGGAGCAGTCCGCGGATCCAGCGCCCCCCGTAGATCTGCCCGAGGCCCGGAAGGAGACCGCTGCAGAGGGCGGCCAATCCCGGCGAGCCGGCGTCGTCGCGGGTCAAGAGGATCCCGCGGGCGTTGCCACAGCGTCGGCAGGAGCGCGCGTTCCTGAGGTTCAGTGTCGAGCAGCGGGCGCACGACCACGGCTCGCGCGGACTGCGCATGGGACCTCTAGCGTATAGCGCGTGGAACGCGTCCCTCCGGTCGGCACCGCGACCCTCCGTGGCGCCCGCGCCGTCGGCATCGTGTGCGCCGTCGCGTTCGTCGCTCCGGTGATCCTGTCGGTCGTCTTCCCCCAGGCCTTCCTGTTCACCCCGTACCACAGCGCCTACCAGCGCATGTTGTCGGCCATGCTGCTGGCGTTCGGCCTGGGACTCGCCCTGGCGCTCCGCGACCCGGTCCGGAACGCCGGCGTCTATGCCGTGATCGGGCTCGCCAGCGGCTGCCTCACCGGGGCGATCGTCTACACGCTCCTGGTCGAGCCCGCGCAGGATCCGCTGCACTGGTTCGTCCAGGTGCCGCTCCTGGGCCTCGTCGCGATCGCCCTGGTCCTCACGTACACGCGGCTACGCCGGCCGCACCCGGTGATCGTCCGCATCGTGGTGGTCGCCGTGGTCCTCTTCCCCGTCGCGCTGTACGTATACGACGTTGCATTGCGATCGTTCGTGACGCGCTGATACTGACCCGATGACCCCGATCGTCACCGTGCGCGACCTCCGCAAGCGCTACGGCGACATCGAAGCCGTGCGCGGGATCTCGTTCGAAGTGCTGCAGGGGGAGGTCTTCGGCCTCCTCGGCCCGAACGGAGCGGGGAAGACCACGACCGTCGAGATCCTCGAGGGCCTCCGCAAGCTGGATGGCGGCGAGGCGATCGTGGACGGCATCGACGTCACCAGGGAACCGCAGAAGGCGAAGGAGCGCGTCGGCGTCCAGCTGCAGCAGAGCGCGTTCCCCGAGAACTTCACGGCGAAGGAGACGGTTGAGCTGTTCGCGCTGTGCTACGGCGTCGAGGTCGATGCGATGGCACTGCTCAAACAGGTCGACCTCGCCGACAGGGCCGGGCAGAAGCAGGAGAAGCTCTCCGGTGGCCAGCGCCAGCGCCTCTCGATCGCGACGGCGCTCGTGAACCGGCCGCGCGTCCTGTTCCTCGACGAGCCCACGACGGGCCTCGACCCCCAGGCCCGGCGCAATCTGTGGGAGCTCGTGCGCGAGATCCGGGGTGCCGGCACGACCGTCTTCCTGACGACGCACTACATGGACGAGGCGGAGGTCCTCTGCGACAGGGTCGCGGTCATGGACCACGGCCAGATCATCGCGATGGATCCGCCGCGGACCCTCATCACCGCGCTCCTCGGGCGCGGCTTCACCAAGCCCGTGATCCAGCAGCAGGCGAACCTCGAGGACGTGTTCCTCGACCTCACCGGCCACGAGCTGCGGGAGGACTGATGCGCCAGGCGCTGCTCCTCACGCTCATGTACTTCCGGGCCTACCTGCGCGATCGGACCGCGATGTTTTTCTCGCTCATCGTCCCGCTCATGCTCCTGCTGATCTTCGGATCGCTGAACCTCGGCGCGTTCGGGAAGGTGTCGCTCGCGATCGACGATCAGGCGAACAACGCCGCGAGCCAGCAGTTCGTCGCCGCGCTCGAGAAGATCGACACGCTGACGATCACGCGGGACACGGCCGACGCCGCGCTCGCGAAGCTGAAACGGACGGAGCTCGACATGCTCCTGGTCGTCCCCAAGGACTTCACGATCGCGCCGGCGCGCCCGGGCCAGACCGTCCCGACGCTCACGATCTACGGGAACGCGTCGCGGCCGCAGCAGACATCGGTGGGGGAGTCGATCATCAACGAGGTCGTGACGCGGCTCTCCTACGCGGTCAACCAGACCGCGCCCATCGTGAATCTGAAGGTTGAGGACGTCCAGGGCGTGCGCCTGCGGTACGTCGACTTCCTCGTGCCGGGCATCCTCGGCGTGAACGTCATGCAGCTCGCCATCTTCTCGGTCGCCTTCGCCCTCGTCGTCGACAAGAAGCGCGGGGTGCTGCGCCGGCTCATGGCGACGCCACTCAAGCCGTCGGTGTTCCTGGCCTCGCAGGTCATCACGCGCCTGATCATGGCGACCGTCCAGGTGCTGATCATGCTGGCCGTGGCGGTGTTCCTCTTCGACGTCCACCCGCTGGGCGGGATCCTTCCCCTCCTGCTCGTGTCGCTGTTCGGCGCGGTGCTGTTCCTCACGATCGGCTTCGCGCTCGCGGGCTGGGCCGAGACCGAGAACCAGGTCCCGGCGATCGCCCAGCTCATCACGCTCCCGCAGTTCTTCTTCTCCGGCGTCTTCTTCTCGAAGGACGCCGCGCCGGAGGTCATCCGACCGGTCACCAATCTGCTGCCGCTCACGTTCCTGAACGACGCGCTGCGCGAGATCTCGGTGCAGGGCGCGTCGCTCTGGGATGTGCGGGCGCAGCTGCTCGGGCTCCTGGTCTGGACCGTGATCGGGTTCGCGCTCGCGGTGCGCTTCTTCCGCTTCGACCGCTTCTAGCCGCGCAGCCGCGTCACCGACAGGACCCGACATCGGCGATGAGCGCGACCTCGCCCGCCTCGAGGAGCACGATCGCGGCGCGCATCAGGCCGACAGCGCCTCGTGCACCGCGCGGTGCGCGTGCGCGCGGAAGCGGCCCCAGGCGTCCCAGTTCCCGATGCCCGGCGCGCCGTCCGGCGGCAGATGGCCCAGGCGCTCGGCGACTCGGGGGAGCTCGTCGACCGGCACCTCGATGTAGGACTCGATCTGCTCGTGCTCGTCCAGCGGCGTCACGGGCGCGCCGCTCGGATCGTCGAGCAGGAAGGCGAACGTGTGGAAGACGGGCGGCCCGGCGGGGCCGTCGCGATACGTCAGCGCCGCCAGGAAGCGGTTGGCATCCAGCCGCAGGCCGGTCTCCTCGAGCGTCTCGCGCACGACGGCGTCGAGGATCGGCTCGTCCCGATCGATCCCCCCGGTCGGTAGCCGGTAGGCGCCCCGCGGATAGAAGGTCTTGATCGAGAGCAGGACGTTGCCCGTGGGCCGGCGCACGACCATGCACACCTCCGCGAACCGGGACGGATTGCCCACCGGGTCGAAGGCGATGTCGTCCAGCGCGATCTCGCGGGTGATTGGCCGCCCGAGGCGAGCGGCGAGGGCCGCCACCTCCTCGCGCATCGCCGCGGTGAGCGGGCGAGGGACTCGGGAGAATGGACCGGCGTGCACACGGCGATCGTACGGAGCGGACCGCGCGAGCGGCCAGGAGCGGCCAGGAGCGGACCGCGCTCGGGTAGACTGAGCCGGAGAGGCGCCAGAGGGGCCATCGACCCCGAGCCTCCGCAAGAACGCCGAAAGGCCTGTAGACGCGGACGGAGCCGCACCGTTAGAGGCGGGATCGAGCGCGGCGCGCACGTGCGCGCCGAAGTTGGGTGGTACCGCGGTCCGACCGACCGTCCCATGTCAGGGACGGTCGTTTGATGTCCGGAGGGATCGTGGTCACCGAGAAGACGAAATTCGCGCCGGTCGGGTCGAGCGTCGACCTTCCCGAGCTCGAGCACGGGGTGCTGGAGCTCTGGGAGCGCGAGCGCAGCTTCGACGCGCTGCGGAAGAAGAACGCCGGCGGCCCGCGCTTCTCCTTCTATGACGGCCCGATCACCGCGAACGTCGAGGCGATGGGCATCCATCACGGCTGGTCGCGCACGTACAAGGATCTGTACCAGCGCTATCAGGCCATGCTCGGCAAGGATCAGCGATACCAGAACGGCTTCGACTGCCAGGGGCTCTGGGTCGAGGTGCAGGTGGAGCGCGAGCTCAACCTGAACAGCAAGCGCGAGATCGAGTCGTACGGCATCGACCGGTTCTCCGACGCCTGCCGCGCGCGCGTCGACCGCTCGGCCGCGGCGATCACCAAGCAGTCCGTCCGCTTCGGTCAGTGGATGGACTGGGACAACTCGTACTTCACCTACAGCGACAACAACATCTCGCACATCTGGCACGTCTTGAAGCTCTGCCAGGAGCGCGGCTGGCTCTACAAGGGCCACCGCTCGATGCCGTGGTGCGCGCGATGCGGCACCGCGCTGTCGCAGCACGAGATGATCGACAGCTACCGCGAGATGACCCATACGTCCATCTACGCCAAGCTGCCGATCGAGGGCGCGCCCGATGAGTTCTTCCTCGTCTGGACGACCACGCCCTGGACGTTGCCCGCGAATGTCGCGCTCGCGGTCCACCCCGACCTCGACTACGTGCGCGCGAAGGTGCATGGCGAGACGCTCGTGCTCGGCAAGAAGGTGTTCGAGACCCTCGCCCTGCCGGGTGCGGAGGTCGTCGCGACGGTGAAAGGCAAGGTCCTGGTCGGGCTGCGCTACGGCGGACCGTTCGACGAGCTGCCCGCGGCGGCGCCGGCGAAGGCGATCCACCGGGTCATCGAGTGGGACGCGGTGAGCGAAGAGGAAGGGACCGGCATCGTGCACATCGCGCCGGGCTGCGGCGCCGAGGACTTCGCCCTCTCGAAGACCGAGTCGCTCCCGGTGCTCGTGCCGATCGACGACAGCGCCCGCTTCGTCTCCGGCTACGGCTGGCTCGAGGGCAAGGAGGCCCGCGACGTCGCCCAGGAGATCGCGGACGACCTCGGGAAGCGCGGGTTCCTCTTCCGGGCCATGCCCTACACGCACCGGTATCCGGTGTGCTGGCGGTGCAAGGAAGAGATCGTCTTCCGGGTCGACGACGAGTGGTTCATCGCGATGGACGAGCTGCGGCCGCAGCTCATGGCCGCGGCGAAGGAGGTGAGCTGGGTCCCGGCCGCCGCCGGAGCGCGGATGCAGAACTGGCTCCAGAACATGGGCGACTGGAACATCTCGCGGAAGCGCTACTGGGGCCTGCCGCTGCCCTTCTACACCTGCGCGAACAAGCACTTCTTCGTCATCGGGAGCGAGGAGGAGCTGCGCGAGCGCGCGGTCCGCGGCCTCGACGGCCTGCGCGACCTGCATCGGCCGTGGGTCGACGGCGTCGTGGTCGCCTGCCCGACGTGCGCCGCGGAGAGCACGCGCGTGAAGGAGGTCGGCGACTGCTGGCTCGACGCCGGCGTCGTGCCGTTCTCGACGCTCGACTGGCTGCACGACCGCGAGTACTGGGCGCAGTGGTTCCCGGCCGACTACATCGTCGAGATGGTCGAGCAGGTCCGGCTGTGGTTCTACTCGGAGCTGTTCTTCAGCGTCGTCCTCACCGGCAAGGCCCCGTACCGGACGTGCCAGGCCTTCGAAAAGGTCCTCGCGGCGCCCGGCGAGGAGTTCCACAAGACCGGCACGAACATGCTCGATCTCGGCGAGGCCTGCGAGGACGTCGGCGCCGACGTGATCCGCTGGCTCTACACGCGGCAGAACCCGCAGGAGAACCTCTACTGGGGGAGCGCGCCGACCGACGACATCAAGCGGCGCCTGCTGACGCTGTGGAACACCTACTCGTTCTTCGTCACGTACGCGAACCTCGACGGGTTCGATCCGAACGCCGCCGAGGTGCCGGTGCGGGACCGCCCGCTCATCGACCGCTGGCTGCTGTCCGCGCTCGCGCGCCTCGTGCGCGACTGCCGCGGGGCCCTCGACACGTACGACTCCGCGACGGCCGCGTACAAGATGGAGGCGTTCTGGGAAGACCTCTCCACGTGGTACGTCCGCCGGAACCGCCGCCGGTTCTGGCAGGCGGCGTCGGCCGGCGACTCGGCGGCGGCGTACCAGACGCTGTACGAAGCCCTCACGACGCTGGCCCGGCTGTTCGCGCCGATGATGCCGTTCCTCGCGGAGGCGATGTACCAAAACCTCGTGCGCGGCTCACGTTCGGACGCCGAGGCGTCCATCCACCACACGCCGTACCCGGAGGTGCGGAGCGAGCGGATCGACGACGGCCTCGAGCGGCGGATGCGCGCGGCGATGCGGGTCGTTGCCCTCGGGCGCGCCGCCCGTTCCGCCGCGGGAGTGAAGACGCGGATGCCGTTGCCGAAGCTCATCGCCGTCTTCGACGCGAGCGATCGCGATCACGGTGCGCTCGACGGCCAGGACGAGCTCGCCGCCGTGATCTGCGACGAGCTGAACGTGAAGGCCTTCGAGGTGCGCGATCGCGCGGAGAGCCTGGTCACCGAGGTCGTCAAGCCCGAGCTGAAGGCACTCGGCCCGAAGCTCGGCAAGGACCTGCCGCGCGTGCGCGCCGCGCTGCAGGCCGGACTTTACACGCGCGTCGATTGCGTGATCCTGGTCGAGGGCTTCACACTCGCGCCGGAGGAGGTCCTCGTCTCGCACGAGGGCACGCCCGGGCACGCCGTCGGCAAGGACGCCGGCGCCGTCGTCGCCCTCGAGACCACCCTCACCCCGGAGCTGGAGGCGGAGGGTCTCGCCCGCGAGCTGATCCGGCGGATCAACGAGCTGCGCAAGGAGGCCGGCTTCGAGATCTCCGATCGGATCGTCGTCCGCTACGACCGCGAGATCGGATCGGTGATCGAGCGGTTCACGGACCTGATCGCGCAAGAGACCCTTGCCACGTCCATCGAGCGAATGCCGTCCGGGGACGGCGGCACGGGCGCGACGTGGGCCGGCGACCTGAACGGCGTACGCGCGGCACTCTCCATCGAGCGGGTTTAGGGCTCGAGCGCGCCGACCGCGCTCGCGATGCGCTCGAGCATCGAGGCCATCTCGTTCGGCTCGTCCTCGCGGACGCCATCGAGCCGGGTGATGATCCCGTACCAGGTGAGCGCGCCGGTGATGGCGCCGAGTGCCGATCCGATGCGGGCGGCCCGCCGCAGTGCGGCGAGCGATCCGAACGCGGCCCACGGCTCCAGGTACGCGTCGCGGAGCGCGCCGATCTCCGCCGCCCCGGCCGGGACGCCCCCAGCGGCAGCCGCGAACTGCAGGGTGACGGCGAGCGTGAGGAACGGGTGGGTGAGCGACGCGTCACCCCAGTCGATGATCGATGGGCGCGCTCCATCGAGAAGCACGTTGTGGTCGTGCAGGTCGTCGTGATCCAGCGACGCGCCGATGCCGAGCTCGGCGAGGGTCGCGCAGGCCCGCCGGATCGCGGGCATGAGCGCCTGAACACGGCCCCGAACGTCCGGCGGCGCGGAGCGGTCATCGCCGAGGACGCGCTCGAGCAGCTCGGGGATCCGGTGGAGCCGGCGGTCCGGCAGCCCGAGGTCGAGCAGCTCGGCGTCGCGCCCGAGCAGCGCGCGCTGCAGCTCCGCGTACCGCGGCAGGAGCGCGCGCCACACCGCGAGCTGCCCGGCACCCGGAAGCTGCCGGCGCAGCCGCTCGCCACCGTCCCCCAGGAGGACCCACGGCTCTCGCGGATGGCGGGCGATGAGCGCCGGGACCAGGTCCGGGAACTCGCGGGCGACCAGCTCGATGACGCGCGGCTCGTGGGCCTGCACCGGCGAGCAGGCCTTGAGGAACAGCGCCGACCCGGCCGCGGGTGCGCGGAAGACCGTGGACCACGGCCGGATGTGGACTTGCTCGATCGGCCCGGTCAGCGGATGTGCGTGCGCGGCGGCCGCATCCTGCAGCCACGCGTGCGCGGTGGCGACGAACGCCGGGTCCTTCCAGGCCGCCTCGGCCGCCGCCCCGCTCACGCGAGCAGCGACGCCCGCAGGGCGGCCGCCACCAAGCGCGGCGCGCGCCGGCCGGCCGGTCCGGTGAGCGCGGTCCGCCACGTCGGGTAGGCGAGCAGCGCGTGGGCCAGCGCGATCCCCTCCGAGGCCCGGACGCGAAGGACCTTGCGGCGCGCGAGGCCGTCGAGGGTCCGGGTGATGAGCGCGAGCCGGACGTCGTCGAGCTCGCGGAGGATCTCGGCGACGTCGCGGGGCACCCCGCCGCTCGTCAGGGTCTCGAGCGTCGCGCTCTCGGCGCGGTACGTGCGCTCGTGGAGGGCGACCAGCTCGTTCAGGATGCCCTCGGGTGCCTCGGCCCGTGGCTGCCACCGTTCGACCCGGCGGATGATGGCGTCGGCCCGGCGGCGGAGCGTTTCGTGCACCAGCTGCTCCTTTGAGGGGGCGTGCAGGTACACCGTCCGGGCGGACACCTTCGCGCGCCGGGCGACCTCGGTCATCCGGAGTCCCGCGTAGCCGCGCTGGGCGGTCTCGCGCAACGTCGCGGATTCGATCGCCGCGTGCGTCCGGGCGCGACGCCGCGCACGTTCGCGCTGGGAGTACGCCCGCAGATTCGCTACAGGGTGACTGTAGCGAAATCCGCCCGACGGGGGGCTTTTTGCTAGCCTTGGCCCGTGGCATCACCGCTCGCGTTCGTGTTCCCCGGCCAGGGCTCCCAGGCCGTCGGCATGGGCCGCGCCGTCTACGAGGCGTCCGTCCGCGCGCGCGCGGTGTTCGAGGAAGCCGACCGGATCCTCGGCTACAAGCTGAGCGAGATCTGCTTCAACGGGCCGGCCGACAAGCTCGATGACACGCGGGTGGCCCAACCGGCCATCCTCACCACGAGCGTCGCGTTGCTCGAGGCGCTCGCCGAGAACGGCGCGACCTCGACGGCGCGGATCAGCGACGGCCACGAGCCCCGTGGCGTCGCCGGGCTTCCCGACGACCTCCGGCCGTCGTTCGTCGCCGGTCACTCGCTCGGCGAGTTCAGCGCGCTCGTCGCCGCAGGGGTGCTCACGTTCTCCGACGCGCTCCGGCTCGTCTCGGAGCGCGGCCGGCTCGCCGCGACCAAGGGCGCGCGCGGCGCGATGGCGGCGGTCATCGGCATGTCCGCGGCCGACGTGGACCGGGTCATCGCTGAAACGGTGCCGCAGGGCAGCGCGGTGGTGGCGAACGACAACGGCCCGGCGCAGGTCACGATCGCCGGGGACACCGAGTCGGTCGCCAAGGTGAGCGCGGCACTGACGAAGAACGGCGCGCGCAAGGTCGTCCCGCTGCGGATCTCCGGGCCGTTCCATTTCCCGGCCATGGGCGCGATCGGCGGCGACCTCGCGTCGTTCATGCGCACGATGAAGTTCCGCGATCCGGTCGTGCCGATCGTGGCGAACACCAGCGGCGCCCCGCACCAGAGCGGCGCGCTGATCCCGGAGGCCCTCGTCAGGCACCTGTCGCAGCGCGTCGAATGGCTTCGCTCGGTGCGCTTCATGGCCGAGCGCGGCGCGTCGACCTTCGTCGAGATCGGTGCCGGTCAGGTCGTCAACGGGCTCGTGAAGCGCATCGCCGACGTGAAGCTCATCAACGTCTCGGACCCACCGTCCATCCGGGAGGCAGTGCGCGCGCTCCGCGCGCGCGTGGCACCGTGAAGCGCATCGTCGTCACCGGCATCGGTGCCGTCACGCCCATCGGCGACACCGTGGAAGCGACGTGGGACTCGATGATGCACGGGCGCGGCGGCATCGCCCGTATCACCCGATTCGATCCGGCCCCCTATGAATCGCAGATGGCCGGGGAGGTCAAGGACTTCGACCCCACGAAATACATGGACCGCAAGGACGCCCGCCGTACGGACCGGTTCGCGCAGTTCGCCGTCGCGGCGGCATCGCAGGCGATGACGGACGCGAAGCTCGACATCGCCAAGGAGCCGGAGCGGATCGGCGTCTCCATCGCCACCGGCGTGGGTGGCCTCGAGACGCTCGTCGAGCAGGTGC
>JAXDLF010000182.1:0-9158 GCA_034666765.1 Chloroflexota bacterium | reverse complement strand
CGAGCGATCCGCGAGCGGCTGCGCCTCATCGCGGCGTTCAACGAGTGGGCCGCGGCGTACGACGCGATCCTCACCGTTCCCGCCATCGGCGAGGCACCGACCGCTGAGACGACCGGCGACCCCCGCTTCTGCTCGCGCTGGACCTTCGTCGGCGCGCCGGCGGTCGTGATCCCGACCGGGCTGGGGCCGCACGGACTGCCGCTCGGCCTCCAGCTCGTCGGGGCCCGCGGATCGGATCGCCGGCTGCTCGCCGCGGCCGCCACGGCCGAATCGCTCCTGCCGCGGCCGCCGCGCCCGAACGACCGGCCTAAACCGATACAGGAGCGGTACACACAGTTGCCCAAACATTGACCTGATCGACGGGAAACCGGCACCCACCGTGCGGCCGCCAACGGTGGCGCGGGGTGAGGATCCGCGGGCTGCGGGGACCGGCCAGATGACTCACCCAACGACCAGGCGAGCGTCGGTCAACGACGCGGGAGTGGCAATGGGCAACCGGTTGTTCGTTCGTTCGTTCATGTCGATCGCCGTCGTGCTCGTTCTGGTCCTGAGCAGCACCCAGGCCGCCAACGCGGACTCGCTCGCGATCACCTTCGAGCCGCCGTACCACCTTGGCAGCATCGATCAGCAGCAGGGATGGGCCGGCACGGGCGGCGTCCCGATCAACCCGGCCATCGACGAGGAGATCGTCAACAACCCGGGGTTCTCGCACTTCGGGACGCAGAGCTGGCGGATGTCGAACGCCTACACCGACGGGGCCTTCGCCCTGTGGCCGTACTCGCCGTCGCTGCACAACGAGGCCGGCGAGGCCGACGCCCAGAGCCTCGGCTTCTCCGGCGGCGTGCGCCAGAACCACTTCGAGGTCCAGTGGGACTTCGCCTCCACGGTGAAGACCGCGGAGCAGGCCGGCCTGCAGGTCTCGACCTCTCCCGATCGCGGCGACGGGGCCCGGATGAGCTTCATCCGCATGGAGGACCTGCCGGGCGGGCTGGCGGTCCAGTTCGCCGACTATCAGGACAAGGCCCCGTTCGGATCGGCGACGATGCCGGCCAACGGGTGTGGCCCGGGCGGTGACGACTTCGTCATCACGACCGTGGCCACCGGCCTCAGCCGCTCCGTGCCGCACACGGTCAAGCTGACGATGGACTTCATCAACGGCGCCCGCAACGACGTGGTCAAGGTCTTCGTCGACGGGCACCTCCGCCTCACCGGGACCAGCTGGGAGGATTTCTTCCGCTGGTGTGAGGGAACCCAGAACAGCCGCACCGTCGACTCGATGCTGTTCCAGGCGCGCACCAGCGGCGGCGAGGCGGTGGGGACGCTCGGTCACGGCTTCCTCTTCGACAACCTGTCGTACGCCAGCTCGCAGCGCGAGTGCCGCAAGGGCCACGGCGACGGCGACTTCGAGGACGATCACGGACACCGGCACCACGCGAGCTTCCACCACGATGACTGCGACAACGACCGCGGCCACTTCGAGGATGACGATCGCGACTCGGGGAAGCACTTCGAGTCGACGTCCACCGACTCGGCGACGTACACGTCGACCGCGGACGGCACGACCCTGACGATGATCGGGACCGGCCTCGACGATGGCCTCCCGGTCGGCTTCACGATGGTCGCCGTGGACCACGGCACCACCGCTCCCGCGATCTACAGCATGACCCTCACGAATGGCCGGACGTTCACCGGCACATTGGTGAGCGGAGTCCTCGAGCTCCAGTAGCCGAACGGAGGGAGGGCGGTCGAAAGGCCGCCCTTCCGTCCATCCCGCCAGCGCGCCCGCCAGCGCGCTCGAGGACGCGGGTCAGCGGCGCGCGCTCCACCCGCCACGGTCGGCCACGTACTTCTTCAGCCCGGCCAGGCCGTAGTAGCTGGCGATGCCCTCGTAGCGCATGCCGGCCTTCTCCATGACCCGCCACGAGCCGACGTTGTCGGGGAAGCAGATCGCGATGATCCGGTCGAGGCCGATCGGGCCGAGCCCGTGCGCGAGGCACGCGACCGCGGCCTCGGTGCCGAAGCCCTGATTCCAGACCGCGTGCGCGTAGTGATAGGCGAGCTCGACCTCCGGTCCGATGCCTTCGACCGGCATCAGCCCGCAGTTTCCGATGAGCTCCCCAGTGTCCCGGCGCAGGACGGCCCAGAGCGCATATCCGCGCTCGCGCTCCGTATCGATGCGTCGCTGGACGGCGGCGCGCATCCGCTCGATGGTCGGCTCGGGCGCGGGCGGCAGGTACCGGCGGACGTCCGGGTCGGCGAACACCCGGAAGAGCCCCTCGGCATCGCCCGGCTCGAAGGAGCGGATGACGAGCCGCGGCGTCTCGAGGCGCATGGCCAAAAAAACCTACGCTTTCGGCATGGCCGACGTCGTTCCATTCCACGGGCTCCGCTTCGACGAATCGAAGGCCGGCCCACTCTCCGAGCTCATCTCGCCGCCGTACGACGTGATCTCCGAGGCCGAGCGCGAGGCGCTCTATGCGAGGAGCCCGTTCAACGTCGTGCGCCTCGAGGAAGGCAGGGACGAGCCCGGCGACAGCGCCGTGGACAACAAGTACACCCGGGCGAAGGGCTCGCTCGAGGAGTGGCTCGCCACGGGCGTCGTCAAGGTCGACACATCGCCGGCGTTCTATCTCTACGACCACTACTTCATGCTCGGCGGGCAGCGCGTCAGGCGGCGCGGGTTCCTCGGCGCGCTGCGCCTCTATCAGGAGGGCCGGGGCATCGTCCGGCCGCACGAGCGCACGTTCCCGAAAGCGAAGACCGACCGGCTGAAGCTGCTCCGGGCGACGCGCACGAACACGAGCCCCGTGTTCGGGCTGTTCGCCGACGAGAAGGGCGCGGTGGCGTCCGCCCTGGAGGCGTGGATGGTGCGCGGGCCGGCCCGATTGGTCGCGGACGCCCGGGTCGGCGACGAGCGCCACCTCCTCTGGGCCCTCGACGACCGGCCGGTGATGGAGAAGCTCACCGCCGCGCTCAAGGATCAGCGGGTGTACATCGCCGACGGACACCACCGCTACGAGACCGGCCTCGCCTACCTGAAGGAGGAGATCGAGGCCGCGAAGATCGACTTCGACGAGGACAGCACGCACTTCACCCTCGCGTACCTCTGCGCGCTCGACGATCCGGGACTGCGGATCTTCGGGACCCACCGCGTGGTGCGCGGCGCCGACGCGGCGATCGACGAGCTCGTGCCGCGCAATTTCGACTCCAGGGTCATCGAGCGCGGCGCGCTCGGCGACACGCAGCCCGGGATCGTCCTCGTGCGCGACGGGACGTTCACCGCCCTGACGCCGAAGCCGGAGCTGGACCTGTCGGCGATGCCCGAGAGCTGGCGCACCCTGCCCGTCGCGCAGGCCGAGGAGCTGCTCGTCGAGCCGGCCCGGAAGCTCGGCGGCGAGGTCACCTACGAGCACGACCTCGAGCGGGCGATCGCGGCCGCGCACGGCGGCGCGACGACGGTGCTGTTGCGCGCGGTGGAGGCCGAGACGCTGAAGAAGGTCGCGGATTCATGGGAGCGGCTGCCGCAGAAGACGACGTACTTCTACCCGAAGGTGCCGGCCGGCCTGGTGCTGCGACCACTCGGGGACTAGCGCAATCCGAATGTCTCACTCGCTGGCGGCATGGGTCGATGCGGCCCCCTCTCGCGCGCCAAGGTCATCGCCCGCCGCGCCTGAGCGCGTTTGGCCTCGTCGAGCCAAGACCACAAGGCCTCAAGTACCGACTCGACGGCAGGCGTTCCGCCGGCCTGCCACGCGTACTGCACCTTGCGACTCCAGGGATTATTCGGCATGAAGGGGCCTCGGATGCCGCCGACTCCGCCGACCGCACGGAGGAACCGACCGAGGACTTCTGGCTCGCCGGCTGGGCCGGCCTGCGCAATACGCGCTCGGAGATGCAGAGCCGGGCTGTCACGATTCGACCGCGACGCCGCCACCGTCCCATCGCCCCCAAAGAACCCAGCTGCCCACGCACGCTCGTGCTCCCGATCAGCCGAAGCTCGCGATTTGGTCGAAACCGGACGGCCGCTGCTCTCACCGGCCGAAAGAAGCTGGCGGCGCTTCGGATCACTCAGCCATGGCGCGATGAGCGCACCGACTGCGTCGACATCCGCGATGCTGCCCGCGCGCCAGTAATACAGGTAGCCGCGGCGCGGTCCTCGAACCGTGCCTCGTCCGAGGCAGGCCGCATGGAACCGAACGAGTACATGCGGAATGGCCTCGCGCCCTGCTTGGCTCACCGCCAATTCACGGCGGACCGTGCTGCCCCGAGCGCGTACGAGGACCGAGCCATCGGCGTCAAAGAATCCCGCGGCCCACGCAGCTTCTGTGGTCACACCACCGGATCGACTGACGCTTGCGGGGAGGGCGGGATTCGAACCCGCGACAGGAGAAACCCCCTGTAAGGGTTTAGCAAACCCTCGCACTCGGCCTCTATGCGACCTCCCCGGGTGTGCCGGCACCGCGGGACAACGCAAAGTCTACCCGGGGAGGTCGGCGCGGACTATCGCGACGCGGGCTCGTCGACCCCCGATTCGCGGCGCCCTTCCTGCTCGATCTCGCCGGCCTTCTTCTGCAGCTCACCCTTGAGCTGGTCGACCTTGCCGCCCCACTCCGTCGAGCGGTCACCCGCGGCCTTGCCGAACTCCTCTTTGACCTTGCCCTCGGCCTTCTTCAGCTCGCCCTTGATCACCTCGTCCACGGAACACCTCCAATTGGCGCGCCACGGCACAGCAGGCCGCGTGCCGACCGTTGGCTAGCATCCGACTGTGACCGACGACCGCATCCTGGCGATCGACATCGGCGCGGGCACGATGGACACCCTCGTCTACGACCCCGGGCAGCCGATGGAGAACGCGGTGCAGCTCGTGCTGCCGTCGGCGACCAGCCTCGCGGCGCGCAAGATCGCCGCGGTGCGCGCGCAGCGCAAGCCGGTCTTCCTCCACGGCAACCTCATGGGCGGCTACCACACGACGAACGCGGTCTGGTCGCACCTCCAGGCCGGGCTCGCGGTGTACGCGACCGAGACCGCCGCGCGGACGGTCCACGACGACCTCGACCTCCTGCGCGCCAAGGGCATCACCGTCACCGACGATCCGCCCCCGGACGCGGTGCCGGTGGAGTTCCGCGACGTTGATCTCCCGCGGCTCGAACGGACCCTCGCGGCGTACGACGTGTCGCTGCCGAGCACGATCGCGGTCGCCGCGCAGGACCATGGCTACTCGCCGAAGGCGAGCAACCGGCTCTTCCGCTTCGAGCACTGGCGCCGATATCTCGTGCCCGGCTCCACCCTCGCGGACCACATCTGGCGGACCCCGCCGGACTACATGACGCGCCTCGTCGCGATCCAGCGCGACGTGCCCGGCGCGATCGTGGCCGACACCGGACCGGTCGCGGTGCTCGGCGCCCTCGAGGACGAGCGCGTGGCGGCCGCGGCGCGGTCGGGCGCCTGCATCGTGAACGTCGGCAACCAGCACGTGCTCGGACTCCTCGTCCGTGACGAGACCCTGCTCGGCGTCGTGGAGCACCACACCGAGTCCGTCGATACGCCGAAGCTCGACCGGCTCGTGTCCCGGCTGGTCGCGGGCACGATCACGCACGACGAGGTCTTCGGCGACGACGGCCACGGCGCGCTCGTGCTCGAGGGCTATCGCGCGGCGCCGCCGTTCTCGTTCGTCGCGGTCACCGGCCCGAATCGGCGCCTGGCGAAGCCGCTCGGCTGGTACGAGGCCGCGCCGCACGGCGCGATGATGCTGAGCGGCTGCTTCGGGCTCGTTCGCGGGGTCCAGCGCCTCCGGGAGCGCGAGGCCGCTGTCGCGCGCGCCTAGCACGACGACGGGCCCTGCCGGTGTGGCAGGGCCCGTCGATCGTGCGAAAGGTGCCGGACGCTAGCCGAGGTACTTGCGGATGACGGGATCAGCGAAGTAGATGAGGAACGCCACGGACGCGATCCACATCCAGAGCGACACGTCCTTGCTCTTCCCGCTGACGACTTTGAGGAACGCGTAGGCCAGGAAGCCCGCGCCGATGCCGTTCGTGATCGAGTACGTGAGCGGCATCATGAAGACGGTGAGCAGGATCGCGAAGCCGGTGGCGAAGTCGACGGTCCCCGTCTTGTTCAGATCGAGGAGCGGTCGGAACATGAACCAGCCGACGAGCATGAGCGCGGCGGCGGTGGCCTGCGGCGGGACGATGCCCGCGACCGGTGCGAGGAAGATCGCGAGCAGGAAGAGGAACGCCGTCACGAGGCTCGCGAGCCCCGTGCGCGCGCCCTCGGCCACGCCCGCGCCGGATTCGATGTAGGTCGTGTTGCTCGAGGTGCCGAAGATGCCGCCGAAGAGTGCCCCGAGCGAGTCGACCCAGAAGACCCGGTCGGACCGGTCGATGCGACCGTCCGGACGGAGCCAGCCGCCCTCGGCCGCGACCGAGGTGACGGTGCCCGCGGTGTCGAAGAAGTCCGAGAGCATGAGTGAGAAGATCGTGAGAAGGGCTACGACGAGACCGAGCTTGCTGAACACGCCGGTGACGTCGAGCTGCCCGATGGTCGAGAAGTTCGGCGTGTCCAGAAGGTTCGCCGGCATCACCGCGACGCCGGGCAGATCCTTGTAGGTCGCGCCGCCGGTGGCGGCATTCACCAGGACGCCGACGATGGTCGCGCCGATGATGCCGTAGAGCAGCGTCCCTTTGACGCCGCGGGCGTAGAGGGCGATGGTGATGATGAGTCCGGCGATCGTCACGATCGCCGTGCCGGAGTTCAGGTTCCCGAGCGCGACCGGGTCCGCCGGATTGCCGGTACCGATCGCGAGTCCGCCGTTGAACACGCCGATCGCGAAGATGAACGCGCCGATCCCGGCGCCGATGCCGAGCTTGAGCTGGTACGGGACCGCGTCGAGGAGCGCGCGCCGCAGGCCGAGGGCCATCGCGACGCAGATGAGGCCGCCCTCGAGGGCGACGACGCCCATCGCGGCCTGCCAGCTGAGGCCGGCGCCCTTGACCAGACCGAACGCGACGACCGCGTTGATGCCGAGGCCGGCCGCACCCGCGTACGGATAGTTGGCCCAGAGGGCCATGCCGCCGGTGAAGAGCGCAGCCATGAGCGCGGTCGCCGCTGCGACCGCGGGGAACGACATGCCGGCGTTGGACAGGATGACCGCGTTGACCACGAGGATGTACGACATGACCAGGAAGTTGGTGAGCCCGCCGCGGACTTCGGTGCCGATGGTGGAGCCTGCCTCGGTCACTTTGAAGTAGCGGTCGAGCGCGTTGCGTGGCGCGGGAACAGCCGTGGTGCGTGCTGCCATTGACCCTTCCTCCATTCAGTGCCACACCGGCAACCAAACAAAGGCGCTGGAAGCGGAGTCCCCTCCCGTGACCCCGGCGGCATCGTAACGGGCCGCGCGGTGCTTGCCTATCGACGAGGTGCTGGGCGCGCCACGACCACGTCGGTGAGCGATGAGATCGCACGGGAGTGGAGCCGCTCCCCGGCCCAGCCGGTGTCCCGGAGGGCCTGCATGAAGTAGGAGCGATCGAAGCCGAGCTCCAGCCACCCGAGCTGCCGCATCGCCCAGAGCGACTGGCCGTCCAGCCGGAGGCCCCACGGATACGGCAGATCCAGGATCGGCTCGGCGACGAAGAGGATCACCCCGCCCTCGGCCAGGAGGTCGTGCAGCTGGTTGAGCAGCCGCCGGTGGTCCTGGCAGTGGTGGAACGACTCGAAGAACAGGATGACGTCGAATCGCCGCGGGGACGTGAACTCGAGCATGTCGGCCGTCTCGAGCGTCAACCGGTCGGCGTGCAGGGCGCAGCGCCGGGCGATGAGATCGGTGAAGGCCGGATCGATCTCGACCGCGGTGACGTCGTACCCGGTCTGGAGGAGCGCCAACGTCGTGTTGCCCCACCCTGGGCCGAACTCGAGGATGCGCGCCGGCGGGGGCTTCGAGATCGCCTTCAGCAGGAACCCGAGCAGGATCAGCTGATCGCCGACCACCGCGGGGGTCCGCGTCCGATACGGGAACGGCGACCGCACGCCTTCGGCGAGCTCGAAGATCGACCGTTCGCTCGCCGGGGTGTACGGCTTCCCGGTGAGTCGCTCGTAGAGGGCGAGCTCGCCGTCGCGGTAGGCGGCGGACGTCGGATCGGGCGGTCGGGGCTCGTCGACGACGAACTCGATGCCATCCAGCACGCGGCGCCCCTCATCCTCCGATCGCTGGAAGGCCTCGTAGGCCTCGCGCAGTGCGACGTCGAGAGACGGGAGGTCACGGATCCGGCGGACCTTGCCTCGTCGGCGTATGTCCCGCACGGCGACGCGGGCGGCGCGCGGCATCCGCTCGAGCGCATAGGCCTTGAGCTCGCGTCGCAGGTTGGCCCCGAGATTCGTCGCCATCGGTCGGGTCAATGTAGGCACTGAACAGCGGAGGGGGTGTGGGATTCGAACCCACGGAAGCCTTGCGACTTCAGCGGTCGGCAGGCGTGGCTGCGGCCCGACCGGATTGCCTATGAAGTGAAGAGCGAGGCTGGGGTGCTGAGCCAAAGCTGGTGGCCGTCACGGATCTTGACGTTGGTCAGGATGCGGCGATCGCCGTGTGCCGGCCGTAGGCGTTCACGACACTCCCTGCGGTTCCGAACGCTGCGCCGATCGCCACGCAGAGCACGATCTGCACGTACATGCCCGGGCTTCCGGTCGCGAACTGCGACGCGGCGCCCGTAGTTCCATATCCCAGGATGTGGAGCGCGACGAAGCCCAGCAGAGATGCAGTGATGCCGGTCAACGCGGCGACCCACGGGCGCCGGGTCGCGCGATACGCGAGCATTCCTAGCAGCGGCAGGTAGAGCTGCTGCCCGTAGAAGAACAGCGTGATCGGACGTGCAGTCGCGAACTTCGTGTAGGTGTAGTTCGAAACGACGACCGCCGCGATGCACAGCAGCATCCGAACGGCTTGCTCCCCATAGGGGCGCCACAGGAGGCGAAGCCCGCCGAGTGCCCACATGAGCTGGGCCGCCCCGCCGTCGATCGCCTCGAGCTCCGCGAGCATCGCATCCGCCCATTCGCGCTGTGTCGCGTCTGCATTCCGGGCGACCCACGTCATCAGCCAGCGCGCCGTCTTCTCAAACATCCGATTGCCTCCGTCTTTCAGGTGCGCGCGACACGAGTGCGAAGCACTC
>JAXDLF010000181.1:0-2836 GCA_034666765.1 Chloroflexota bacterium | reverse complement strand
CGCAGTGGGAGCAGGAGGTCGTACTCGGCGACGAACCGCTCCGGATCCGGCCCGCCCTCGGCGGCGATGGTCTGCGCGAAGGCGACGACGTCCATCTCGTTCGGCCCGGCGCACGCGAAGTTCCAGTCGAACATTCGCAGCAGCCTGCCCTGCAGCCGGATGTTGTCCGAGCGCGTATCGAAATGCATGATCGAGAACGGCGGGCGCAGCTTCAGCAGCAGCGCGCTCTTCTCGCGAAGGACCGGCAGGGCCACGTCGAGCCACTCCTCCGCCTCGTCGGCCCGCCGCTTCGCGAGCGACGCGGTACCGCGCAGCTCACCGGTGGTCGCGAGGCGGTCCCAGAACAGCGCGAAATCCTGATGCTCGATCCGCGAGAGCCAGCGGGGCAGCGGCTTCCCGTACGTCTTCGCGTGGAACGCGGCGTACGAGCGCGCGCAAGCCCTCGTTTTCGCCGGCGTCCACGGCGGCATCGTCTGCGGCCCGAGATCCTCGAGCACGACGACGTGCCAGCCCTCGGCCCGGGCGCCGCCGTAGTAGCGCGGGGCCCACGGGCGCAGGTAGGCGCCGAGCTCCTCGTAGATGTGCTCCTCTTCCTCCAGCTTCCAGAGCACGGCGCTGTTCTTCTCGAGCGGGTACGTGCCCTTGAGGAACGCGCGCCGCCCGTCCTTCAACAGCAGGCGGAACGTCGCCGACGGGGTGTAGCCGCCGTACACGCGCTTCGCGCGCGCCACCGGCGAGCCGAGCAGCGTCGCGACCTCGTCCTTGATCGCGCGCGGGACCGCCGACCACGGCGGTTTCGCCTCTCTCTCGATCTGACGCCTGCGGCGTGAGACACGCTCAGGGCTGGTTGGGCTAACCCCGATCCGCGACAACGGTCCGCAGCTGCTGCCAGGCTTCGCGCGCCTCCTCCACGGAGCCCTCGTCCTCGATGGTCGAGATGTCGCCGGGATCCTTGTCGAGGATGACGGCCTTGAGCACGCGGCGCATGATCTTTCCGCTCCGCGTCTTGGGCAGCATGTCGACGAAGTTCAGCTCGCCGATCACCGCGAGCGGCCCGAGCTCCTTGCGCACCGTCGCGAGCAGCTCGGCTTTCAGCGCGTCCGACGGCACGTTCCCCTGCTTCAGGACGACGAACGCTGAGATCACCTGGCCCCGAAGATCGTCCGGCCGCCCGGTGACCCCCGCCTCGGTCACCGCCGGATGGCGCAGGAACGCGGTCTCGACCTCGATCGTCCCGATGCGGTGGTCGGCGATCTTGATGATCTCGTCGGCACGGCCGCTGAACCAGACGTAGCCATCGGCGTCGATCGAGGTCGCGTCGCCGGTGAAGTACACCGTCTGCCCCGGGACCTTGTCCCAGTAGTCGGCCGCGTAGCGCTCCGGCTCGGCCCAGAGCCGCGCGGTGAGCCCGGGGAACGGGCGCGTGATGACGAAGATGCCCTTCTCGTCCGGCCCGCACGGACCGCCCTCGGGCGTGAGGACCTTCGCCTCGACACCGGCGAGCGGGATACCGCCCGAGCCCGGCTTGATCGGCAGGAGCGCGATGCCGTACGGATTGCCGACGACCGGGCCGCCGGTCTCCGTCTGCCAGTAGTGATCGATGACCGGGATGCGGTCGCCGAGGGCCTCCTTCTGGAACCACTCCCACGCCGGTGCGTTCAGCACCTCGCCCGCGCAGAAGACGCGCTCGAGCGAGGTGAGGTCGTGCAGCTTCGCCGGGCCGGTGCCGTAGCGCATGAGGAGCCGCACGCCGGTCGGGGACGTGAACGCCCCGGTCACGCGGTGCCGCTCGACGATCTTGTAGAAGGTCTCCGCATCCGGATGATCGATCGCGCCCTCGTACGCGATCGTGGCGCAGCCCACCAGGAGCGGCCCGAAGACGATATAGCTGTGGCCGACGACCCAGCCGATGTCGGACGTCGACCACCACACGTCGCTCGGCTTGAGCCCGAACATCCACTTCGCCATGCTGTAGACGTAGACCTGATAGCCGCCGTGGGTGTGCACCGCGAGCTTCGGCTTCGCGGTCGTGCCACTCGTCGCGAGGATGTACGCCGGCTCGTTCGCCTCGAGCTCGACGGGGCTGTCGTCGTGGCCCTTCCCGGCCGCGAGGAACTCAGGCCACTCGATGTCGCGGCCCTCGGTCCACGTCATGTCGGAGTTCGTTCTGCGCAGGACGACCACGTGCTCGATCAGCGGCGCTCCGGCGACGGCCTCGTCCACGATGCCTTTGAGTGGAACGTCCTTCCCCTTCCGGTACGTCGCGTCGGTGGCGAAGAGGGCCTTCGCGCCCGCCAGGCGGACGCGCTCGCCGAGCGCGCCGGAGCCGAAGCCCGCGAAGATCACGATGATCACCGCGCCGATGCGGAGCGCACCGAGCATCAGCGCGATCGCCTCGGCCGAGGTCGGCATGTAGATCGCGATCCGATCGCCCTTCTGGATCCCGAGACCGCGCAGCGCGGCGGAGATCCGCTTCGTCTCGGCGAGCAGCTGCTCGTAGGTGAGCGTCCGGGTCTCGCCGCGCTCGTTCTCCGTGATCAGCGCCGTCGCGCTGCCGCGGCCGCTCGCCACGTGGTGATCGACGCAGTTGTAGGCGAGGTTCGACCGTCCGCCGCGGTACCAGCGGAAGGTCGGCGGCTCCCAGTCGAGCACCCGGTCCCATTTCTTCGACCAGCGCAGCTCCTCGGCCGCCCGCCCCCAGAAGCCGTCGGGGTCGTCGGTCGCCGATTTGCGCCAGGCCGTCACCGTCGCGAGCGGGTCCATCTATCCGAGCTCCCGGAGCTTGTAGCGCTGGATCTTGCCGGCGGCGTTCTTCGGCAGCTCCGGCGTGAAGACG
>JAXDLF010000180.1:0-11202 GCA_034666765.1 Chloroflexota bacterium | reverse complement strand
CGCTGGATCGTGGTGGCCGCGCTGGTCGCGGCCTGGTTCGTCGCCCACGCCGTCGACGTGGGCGGCAACGGCGTCCACCTCCTGCTCGTCGCGGCGGTGGCCGTCCTCCTCTACGAGCTGGTGGCGGTCGACACCCCGGCCTGAGGCCGGCGGCCGTCGAGGAACGGCTCGGAGGCCAGGCCGGCCTCGCGGATCATCGCCTCGGTCCGGTCGAGCGGGATCAGGGCGAAGTGACTGTCCGATCCCACCGAGAACCGCGCGCCTCTGGCGTGGGCCCGCTCGAGGAACGCCCGGTGCGGCACCCGATAGGCCTCGTTGATCTCGAACGCGACGCCATGCTCGACGCAGAGCGCGATGAGCCGTTCCTGCCACTCGACCGGATACCCGGCCTCGGGATCGCCGAGCGCCGCGAGGGGCGACATCGTCGGATGACCCACGATGTCGATGCCGGTCTCGAGAATGCCCTCGCGGACCAGGGCGAGGTGCGTCTCGAGCACGCGCCGCTGCAGCTCGGGATCGGTGAAGCGCGCCAGCTCGGCATACGGCGGCACGCTGCGCCCCTTGAGGAACGCGCCGGCCACGTCGTACCCGAGACGCCGGCCGTCGAGGGTGAGCTGGTGGACCGACCCGATCACGTAGTCGAGCGCGTCGTGGGTCGACCGCGGGAGCGCGGGCGCCGCGCCGAGGTCGTACTCGATGCCGACGCGCAGCCCGAGCCGCGCGGCGTCGTCGAGGTATCGCAGCACATCGGCATCGGTCCGCATGCCCGTGGGCCACGGGTAGTGATCCGAGATCCCGTGGGGCCTGACCGCGACGCTCTTCGCCCGGTCCTCCAGGGACACCGTGCCGTCGGATCGCGTGGAGTGGATGTGATGGTCGAAGAGCCTCACTGGGCCGGATGGCCCGACCACGCGGCGTCCACCATGGTCCAGAGCACTCCGGACACGAGCGTCTGGCCGCCCAGCAGGAGCGGGAAGCCGGCATCGCGCGCGGCCGCGGTGAACTCGCGGACGCCGGCATGCTCGATGGTGTCGGGGTCGAACAGGTCCGAGGAGAAGCGGTCCGGCGCGCTCGGCCGCCATCCGAGGTGCGCGAAGAGCACGCGCGAGTCGAAGAGCATGCCGTCGCCGAGCTCCCGCATGCGCGCGAAGAACTCCCGCGGGCCCACCAGCCCGTAGAGGAAGCCGAGCGCCGTCCGCGCAGTGCCCTCGGCGTCGCGGCCGGCGGCCTGCATCCCGCGCTCCTCCGCGAGCATCCGCACGCGCGAGGCGGTCTGCGATTCGAGGTACGACCAGACCGGCGCGCCGACGCGTCCGGCCACGAGGAGCTCGCGCTCGGCCGTCGTGACGAGCGTCATGAGCGCGTCGACGCGGGGCCCGAGCTCGGCCTCAAACGCACCGACGGTCTGCAGCTCGGGCGGGCAATGCGGATGGCGAAGGAGGACCGTCGCGTCCGGAGGGGTGTCGACGTCGAGCAGCGTGGCCGCCGAGCGCGGCAGCTGCCGCGACGGGAGCCCGGCCTGCTGATGGAGGAGCCGCGGTAGCGGGTTGTCGGTCGCCGGCAGCGCGATCGCGTCCAACGCGCTCGTCGGCGTAAGGGCGACGAGATCGGCGGAGTAATAGTTGTTCGAGAGCACGAGGGCCGGCGCGCGTTCGAGCTCGTCGCGAAGCGAGCCCAGATCGCCGGCGGTCAGGAGCGCCCCAGCACCCGCGCCGATGGCGCACAGGCGGTCGATGCGGCGCTCGTCCACGATCCGCTTGAGCTCGCTGCCGAAGTGGAACGGCTCGGTGCGCGGCGCGATCGTCTCCGCCCCCGCCTCGCCGAACGCGCGCGCGCCCGCCGGATCGGCGGTCACCGCGAGGAGCGGCGCGAAGCCGGCGGCGGCGGCGCGCCGCAGCGTCCCGCTACCGATCGCGATGCGAATGCGGTCCATCTGCGCCTCGACGGCGCTCTCGCCACCCGGGCCGAAGAACAGGATGAACGCGCTCCCACTCATGCGCTCGACGATAGGCGCCGCGGCCAGACCCCCTCGAGGCGCAGCAGCAGCCCGATGACGAGGATCGAGAGCGCGACCCCGATGGCCGCGCGCGCCCCGCCGTTCGGCAACGCGCGCAGGACCGCGAGCCACTGCGGATCGCTCCAGTCGAAGAGCCTCTCCGGATGGAAGTTGACGTTGACCGGCGTGGTGTCCCACGACTGGTCGTACACCAGCGCGGCGGCATTGAAGAGCAGGAGCGACCACGCCGCGCCCACCCAGAACAGCCGCCGCCACAGGGCCCGCGACAGCAGCCCCTGGCCGATGCCCCAGGCGAGCGCCGCGAACAGGATCGGCGCCTGGTCGTCCAGGAAGCGCGGGCCGAAGACCCGGCCGCCCCACCACTCGGCGTACGTCGCATAGAGGAGCAGCGTGGCGAGCGCGACGACGCCGAGGCCACGCAGCCGAGCGGCCACCGGCCCGTGCCGGCGCCAGGCCAGCGCCAGCGCGGCGATCGCGAACGCGAGGTACGGCGCGTACACGAGGAGCCCGCGGCTGGGCGAGAGGAGCAGGCCGTAGAGCCCGCTGAGGACGGATGCGTCGAACGGCTTGGTGCCATAGCCCTGCTCGAACGGGTCGCCGAACGCGACCGCGTTGTACGCGAGCAACGGGATGATGCCGATACCGAATCCGGCGATGACATGCCGGAAGGTCCGCCGCGAGAGGATCCCCGCGAGCACGATCGCCGTCGTCTGGCGCGCCACGGTACCCAGGCCGAGGGCGAGCCCGGCGAGGAACGCGCGGCCCGCGCTCACCGGCCGTTCATCGAGCACGAGCCAGAGCGCCACCGCGATCGCCAGATGGACCCCGGCGTGCTGCCAGAGGGCCTGCGAGGCGACGGTGCGAACGCTCGTCGCGAGCAGGTAGAGGAGCACGAGCCCGACGGACCAGCGCGCCGACACGAACCGGCGAAAGACGGACCAGAGGAGCAGCCCGACGATCGCCTCGACGATCGACGCGACGAGATGGCCGAGGAGCAGGAGCGAGGTCGCGTCCGAGGCCGGCACGCCGAGCAGCACCGCGGGTACGAGGATGGGGAGGGCCAGGATCGCGACGCCGGGCGGGAAGATCGAGCAGACGTGGTCGTCGGGTGCGGGTGCCTCCGGCCCGCCGAGGCTGCGCGGTGTCGTGGTGAAGATGTGCCGGCCCGGCACGGTCGGTCCGCAGCCCCGGAAGAAGTAGGCGTTCCGGTCGATCCGGTCGGGCCGCTCGTCGGTCGGGGAGGCCGTCGCGAACTCGTCGTAGTCGACGTTGCCGCTGCGCACGAGGGTCCACGCGAACAGCGTGTTCGGCAGCACGTCCGGCGACCAGATGAGGTTCAGGTTCGCGAACGTGAGCAGGACGAGCAGCGCGCCGCGCACGACCCACGTCATTCTTCGATCGCCACCACGTAGCCGCGCACAGTCCGGGCCCCACACGCTCGGGCCGCGGCGGCCGCGTCGAGCAGCGTGGCGCCGGTGGTGGAGACGTCGTCGACGAGACCCACATGCAGGTCCTGCAGGCCTCCGGCGACCCCGGCGAACGCCCGGTGGACGTTCGCTCGCCGCTCCAGCTGGCCGAGCGTCGCCTGGGCGGGGCCGGCGCGAAGGCGGTGGATCGCCGCGCGCACCGGGAGCCCGGTATCGGCGGCAGCGACCCGGGCGAGCGCGCAGGCCTGGTCGTAGCCTCGCGTGCGCCTGCGACTCGGATGGAGCCGGACCGGGACGAGCGCGTCGAGCCGAACGCCGCACGACAGGTCCGCCGCGATGCGCGCCCCGAGGAGCGACCCGAGCTCGTGGGCGAGGCCGGGCTCGTTGCCGTACTTCAGCCGGTGGATCGCGTCCCGGAGCGGGCCCTCGTGCGCGCCCACGGCCACGATCGCGAGCGGGCCGCCGCGGCGGACGACCGGGTCGGACGTGTCCCGGCAGGCGACGCAATACCAGCTACCGGGCGAGCCGCAGCCGGCGCACCGCGGCGGGACGAGGAGATCGCGCACGCCGGCGAGCGCGCTACTGGGCATCTTCGAACACGCACTCGTCGCCGACTTGCGTGCCGCTCTCGGCGATGGCTCCGGACCGCAGCTCCACCACCTCGGTGGCGCCGCGCGCGGCGATCGAGAAGGCCCACGGCCGCAGATCCGCGGCGGCCCGGACCACCCGGGAGCGGCGGTCGAGGAACAGGGCGTCGATCGGGAAGCGCATGAACAGCATCGTGATGTTGCCGGTCTTGGTGATCCGCAGCGCTTCGCCGTCGGCCAGCCGGCTGTGGAAGAGGAGCCCGATGCCCCGGGTGAGGAAGTTGTCGGCGGAGCGGCAGTCTGTCGCGAGGATCGTGCCCCGCGTCCGGTTGCGGAGCCGCGTGGAGCTAGAAGCTACCGCAGGAGCTCAACGCCGACAGGGCTGCGGGCGCGAGGATGACGATGAACAGCGACGGGAAGATGCAGCCGATGGTCGGCAGCATGATGAGGATCGGGGCCTTGGCGGCCTTCTCCTCCGCCCGCTGGCGGCGTTCCTGCCGCATCTGCTCCGACTGGATCCGGAGCACCTTGGACATCGACACGCCGAGCTGGTCGGCTTGGATGATCGCGCTGATGAAGTTCGCGAGCTCCTTCTGCTCGACCCGATCGGTGATGCCGCGGAGGGCCTCCTGCCGTGACTTGCCGACGCGCTGCTCGGATGCGGCGCGCTTGAATTCGTCGGACAGCGCGCCCTTCAGCTTCTCGGTCACCTTGATGAGGGCCGCGTCGAAGCCAAGCCCGGCTTCAACGGAGATCGTGAGCAGGTCCAGCGCGTCGGGCAGCGTGTCGAGGATCTGCTTGCCGCGCCCGCCGGCGCGGTTCCCGAGGTAGAAGTCCGGGGCCATGAACCCGACGATGAGACCGCCGATGGTGCCAAAGAGCGTCTGGGTGCCGTCGCTCGTCAGGAGGTTCACCAGGGCCGATGCGGCCACGGCACCGACGATCGCGGCGAAGCCCTTCACGCCGAGGAAGAACTCGGCGCTCGTCGTCTCCATGCCGGCGCGCTTCAGCTTCAGCGTGAGCGACTTCATGGTGTTGGCCGGGTAGAAGCGCGCCATGAGCCCGGCGATGCCGCGGATGATCGGCTTCAGGGTGCGGTCGGACAGCGGCCGCTGGAGCTCGATCTCTTCCAGGCTCCGCGGGCGGACCGCGATCTGCTGCAGGCGCGCCTGCACCGGATCGAGGCTCGACCCCATCTGGGTACCGAGGATCGCGATGATGATCCCGACGGTCACGAGGAGCGGAAGGAGCAGCTCCACCGGCTAGACCTTGATGTCCGTGATCTTGCGGATCGCGAGGAAGCCGATGAACATCATCACGGCGCCGACGCCGATGAGGATCCGGCCGATGGTCTCGGTGAACAGCGGCGCCATGAACGCGGGGTTGATCGCGTTCAGGGCCACGCCCAGTCCGATCGGCAGGAACGCCACGAGGTAGCCGGACACCCGGCCCTGCGCGGTGAGGGTGTTGATCTCACCCTTGATCCGGACGCGCTCCCGGATGGTGAACGCGATGGTGTCGAGGATCTCGGCGAGGTTTCCACCGACCTGCTGCTGGATGCCGATGGCCGTGACCATGAGGTCGAGGTCGTCGCTCTTGATGCGGCGCACCAGGTTGTGGAGCGCCTCTTCCATGCCGAGACCGAGGTTGACCTCACGCACGACGCGGCCCATCTCCTCGCTCATCGGCGGCGCCCCTTCGCGGGACACGAGCTCGATCGACTGGAGGAAGCTCGAGCCGGCGCGAAGGGAGTTGGAGAGGAGCGTGATCGTGTCGGGCAGCTGCTTGTTGAACGACGACAGCCGCCCGCCGATCCGGCGGCCGACCCAGAAGCGCGGCAGGAAGTAGCCCAGGATGAAGCCGATGACCCCCGACAGCGGGTCCCGGAACACGAACAGCAGCACGCCGAGCCCGAGCGATGCGCCGATCCGGATGTAGTAGTACTCGGCGACGCGGAGCTTGAGATTGGCGCGCGCGAGATCGCGCTGGACCTTCGTCGCGAACCGCTTGTCCTCGATGTCGGCCGACAGCGTCGCGAAGGGGTCGATCTCCTTGCGCTCGCGGCGGCGCCTGGCCTTCTTCCGCGTCTTCTCGGCGGCGTCGGCCGCGATCTGGCCGGAGCCCGGGCCGGCGTAGCGGGCCATCCGGGCCTCGACGCCGTCATTGCCGCCGCCGAGCATCGTCGACAGCCCGGCGAAGACCATCAGGATGCCGAGGAAGATCGCGGCGGGGAGGACGTACTCCAACTAACGCATCCCGGACATGTCGCCGAAGACGCCCTGCGGCAGCCGGATGCCGGCGGCCTCGAACTTCTCCGAGAACTTCGGGCGGATGCCCGTCGGGCGCAGCTTGCCGATGACCTTGCCGTCGACGTACGCGGTCTGCTCGAACACGAAGACGTCCTGCAGGATGATCGCGTCGCCTTCCATGCCCTGGACCTCGGTGATGTTCGTGATCTTGCGCGACCCGTCCTTCAGCCGTGAGATCTGGACGATGAGGTCGAGCGCGCTCGCCATCTGCTCCTTGATCGCGCGAGCCGGAAGGTCCATCCCGGCCATGAGGCACATCGTCTCGATACGGGCGAGCATGTCGCGGGGCGAGTTGGCGTGGCCGGTGGACAGCGAGCCGTCGTGGCCGGTGTTCATCGCCTGGAGCATCGAGAGGGCCTCGCCGCCACGGATCTCACCGACGACGATGCGCTCGGGGCGCATCCTGAGGGCGTTCTTGACGAGATCCATGATCGTGACCGCGCCCTTGCCTTCGATGTTCGACGCGCGCGACTCGAGGCGCACGACGTGGTCCTGGACGAGGCGCAGCTCGGCGGCGTCCTCGATGGTGATGATCCGCTCGTCCTCCGGGATGAAGCCCGACATGATGTTGAGGAGCGTCGTCTTACCGGAGCCGGTGCCGCCCGAGATGAAGACGTTGAGGCGCGCCTCGACGCAGGCCCGCAGGAACTCCATCATCTCGTCGGTCGCGGTGCCGAACTTCACGTAGTCCTGGACCTGGATGCGGTACTTCGGGAACTTCCGGATGGTCACGACCGGGCCGTTCAGCGCGAGCGGCGGGATGATGATGTTCACGCGGGAGCCATCCGGGAGCCGGGCGTCCTCGAACGGCTTCGACTCGTCGACCCGGCGGCCGATCGGGGCGATGATCCGCTCGATCACGCGCATGACGTGCTCGTCGGCCTGGAAGGTCACGTCCGACAGCTGCAGCTTGCCCTTGCGCTCGACGTAGACCCGGAACGGGCCGTTCACCATGACCTCGGTCACGGAGTCGTCGTTCAGGAGCGGCTGGATCGGGCCGAAGCCGAGGATCTCGTCGACGATCTGCTCGAGCATCCGCTGACGCTCGACGCGGGTGATGACCGTCCCCTCCTCGTCGATGAACCGGTTGAACATCGTGTCGATCTCGGCCCGGACGGCCTTGATGTCGGAGAGGTTCAGGCGGGGATCGAGGTTGTTGATGATCCGGGTCTGGAGGGTCGACCGCAGGTCGCGGTTGATGTCCCGAGCCGGCGCCGGGGTCTGGGTGAGGGGCCCTGCGGCGGGTGCCACGGAGCCGAGAGCACCCTGATCAGGACCGTTCGCGCCCCCCGTGGGCGCGGCCGGAGCCTCGGGGGCACCGGCAGGACGCTGGCCTTCGATCCGCCTCAGTAGCGACATACTCGTCAAACCCCTCGGGAACGCCCGTCAAGCAGGCACTCCCTCCGCACGCGACTCTACGACCCTAACGGCGGCAACGAGTGGTCCGGAAGGGGCACTTTCGGGCTATGCGGCGGTCTTAGACCGAGTTGACGCCAAGGTTGGGTGCTAGCGGGCGCCGAACAGCCTCAGGCCCTGCTTGGGTGCCGCCTTTTGCGGTGTCGCCGCCTGGGTGCCACTCGTCTCGCTGGCCCCGGACAGCTTGTCGGCCAGGGCGAAGACGTCCTTGGCGACCTGGCTCTCGCGGTGGCTGATGACGAACGGCACGCCGCGGTTCACGGCAAGGACGAGGGCGCGGCCGTCGGACACGATCGTGTGCGGGATCTTGCGCGCCAGGCTCGCCTCGACATCGGAGGCCTTGATGCCTCCGGAGCTGTCGTTACGGTTCGCGACGAGCTGGACCTTCTGGTCGTCGTAGCCGAGCTTCTCGGCGATCTCCAAGAAGACGCGCACGTTCTTGAGGCTCGTGATCTCGAGGGTCATGAGCGTGAGGATCACGTCGGCGACGTCGAGCATCGTGAGGACCTGCTCCTGGAACGAGGGCCACGTGTCCACCACGACGTAGGCGTACGACTCGCGCAGCGTCTCGAGGATCTTCTTGATGTTCGCCCCGGTGATGAGCTCGGCGGCTTCGGGCGTCGGCGGAGCGAGCAGCACCTTGATCCCCGTCGAGTGCGAGACCAGGACGGTCTCGAGGACCTCGGCGTCGACCTGATCGAACGCGCCCACCAGGTCGGCGATCGTTTTCGCCTTCGGGCTCATGTTGAGGATCACGGCGATGTCGCCAAACGGCAGGCTGCCGTCGACGAGGCACACGGGCTTCCCGGTCGACTGGTGCAGCGCGACCGCGAGGTTCGTCGCGATCGTGGTGCGGCCCACGCCGCCCTTCGGTGAGAAGAACGTGATGATCTTTCCCCGCTCGGGCTCGAGCACCTGGCGGAGGCTCTGCCCCTGGGCACCGCCCCCGCCCCCGGTGGGCTGCGGCGCCGGAGCGGCCTGCTGGTATCGGGCGCGCTTCACCTTCTCGATCTCGTGAACGTGACGGATCGCGTTGACGAGCTCGTCGGCGGAGAACGGCTTCACGAGGAACTCGCGCGCGCCCGCGAGCATCGACCGGCGGAGGTAGTCCTGCTCGCCCTGGACGCTCATCATGATGATCGGCGATTCGGGAACGGTGTTCGCGATGATCTCGGTCGCCGTGATGCCGTCCATGTCGGGCATGTTGATGTCCATCAGGATCACGTCCGGCTTGTCCCGCTTGGCGAATTCGACGGCCTGCTGGCCGCCATCCGCGGAGCCGACGATCGTCATGTCCGACTCGAAGCCGATGAGCTTGGCGAGGTTCTCCCGCGTTTCGGCGATGTCGTCGACGACCAGGATGCGGATCTTTTCAGCCATTGGTGACGCTCATGATAGGCGGCTCACTTCGAGCGCCAGCGCGGCGAGCGCGCCGAGGCCGAGCGCGACGCCGTACGGGATCCAGGAATGGAGCACCGTCCCCATCGTCTCGCCCGTGCCGGCGCGCCGGGCCTCGAGGCGGCGCGCGGCGATGAATCCGATCGCGATGACCCCGCCGATCAAGGCTCCGTACACGGCCCCGACAAGGAGGAACGTCGTCCCTTTGAGCGCGCCGACGGCCATGAGGAACTTGCCGTCGCCCGCCTTCAGGCCGCCCATCGCGTAGAACGGGTAGGCCACCAGAAAGCCGACGACCAGTCCGGCGGCGTGATCGAGCAGCCCGCCGACGAACACCTCGCCCGGGAAACCGGCGGCGCCGGTGCTCTCGAGCGCGCCGAGGATGAGCCCGACGAGCATCGTCGGATAGGTGACGACGTTCGGGATGCGATGCGAGCGCCAGTCGGTGACGATGATCGTCACGACGAATGCGACGAGGATGACGTTCTGAACCGCGAGCAGTGCTTGGATCCCACGCCCCTCCGCGGACGAAAGAGCGGCGTCGCCACCCGTGGCGAACGCCGCCCTTCCCTCGTATTCGACGGCTGCGACTAGGTGAGGTTGTTGCCGATGTTGCTGAAGATGTTCTGAATCTGGCCGCGCAGGAAGACCATGGCGACGATCACGGCGATGGCGATGACAGCGATGATGAGTGCGTACTCGACCAAGCCCTGGCCGTCGTCTTCGCGGAAGAAGCTCTGGATGTTCACGTGGACCCCCCTTTCTCTAGACGAAGCCTCATCTTGCAACAAACCGGCGACAAGTAGGAAAGCGGTACTAACCCGGTCGGCGGGGCCTGAGTACACTCCGCGCCGGGAAGGAGGGCCAAAAATGGCCATAGTTACGAGTTTCGCGACCACCGAGAAGATCGGTTTCCTGACCCGGACGGTCGCCCTGATCATCGACTTCATCATCCTCGGGATCGTCGGAGGGGTGCTGAACGCCATCGTCTCCGGGGGAGACACCCTTCGCGGGAATGCGCTCTCGACCCTCCTCGGACTCGCCTACTACCTCTACTTCTGGTCGTCGTACGGGCACGGCCAGACCATCGGCAACCGCGCCCTCAGCATCCGGGTGGTGAAGACGACCGGTGCCGAGCTGACGCTCGTCGACGCGTTCATCCGGTACATCGGCCTCATCCTCAGCTTCCTCTGCCTCTTCATCGGCGTCATCTGGGTCGCCTTCGACGCGAACAAGCAGGGCTGGCACGACAAGATCGCGAGCACGTACGTCGTAAAGGCCTAGCGCCGCGGCGGGCGGGCACGTCGGGTGCTCGCCCGCACCGCGTGAGCGAGCTTCGGATCGGCACCTCCGGATACGTGTATCCCCACTGGAAGGGACGCTTCTACCCGCGCGAGCTCCCGCAGCGCGAGTGGCTCCGCTACTACGCGCAGCACTTCGACACCGTCGAGCTGAACAACCCCTTCTACCGCCAACCCGAACGGTCGACCTTCGAGAAGTGGCGCGCCGCCGTGCCGGACGACTTCCGCTTCGCGGTGAAGCTCAACCGCTTCATCACGCACATCAAGCGGCTCAACGTCGGCCCCGACAGCATCGAGCGCTCGTACGGGACGCTCGCCGGCCTCGGACCGAAGGCCGCCGTCGTCCTCATCCAGCTCCCGCCGAAGATGAAGTTCGCGCCGGATCGCTTGGACGCCTACCTCAAGCTCGTCGCGCGCCGCCGGCGCCGGCATGCCCTCGAGCCGCGCGACGCGTCGTGGCTCACGCCCGAGGCGCTCGCGTTCCTGCGCGCGCGAAACGTCGCGCTCTGCCTGATCGACACGCCGAAGTGGCCGAGCGTGGACGCGGTGACCGCGGACTTCGTCTACATCCGCTTCCACGGGCCCGAGCGGCTCTACGCGTCGAACTACACCGAGGACCAGCTTCGCGCGTGGGCCGGGCGGATCCGGGCGTGGCGCGAGCGGGGCCTCGACGTGTACGGGTACTTCAACAACGACGTCCCCGACTACGCGCCGCGCAACGCGCTGCGGCTCAGGGAGCTTTGCGAG
>JAXDLF010000179.1:0-2641 GCA_034666765.1 Chloroflexota bacterium | reverse complement strand
CAGCCGCTTCTGACCGCCATCCAGGACGAGCACGGTGTTCGCGACCGCGTTGAGCGCGAGCGCGCTCGGCCGTCCGCCGACGACGATGCGGGCCTGCTCGACCCTCGTCGACGCGTCCAGGGCGGTCACCTCTCCGCGCTCCGCGTCGAGCACGTAGAGGGTGTTGGTCCGGGGATTGAAGACGGCCTGCTGGGCCGCGGCGACGAGCGCGGTGTCGCCCGGGAGCTTCGCGAGCTCCGCGGACCGGAGGTTCAGGGACGAGAGGAGGACGAGACCCACCGCGACGACGGCGATCGCGATCCGGGGCATCGCCCACGACCACCCGGGCTTCGGACCACCCGCCGGCGCGACCAGGCCGCCGAGCCCGGCGACGTACGCATCGGTGCGCGCCGACGGCGCCAGCATCGGGAGCGCGCGCAGGGCCTGGTCGGTGGCGCGGAATCGACCGAGCGCGCCGCGGCACTCGGCGCAGGTCGCCAGGTGCGACGAGGCCATCCGGCGCTCGATGGCGCTCACCTCGCCGTCGGCGAAGGCCGAGACCAGGACCCCCTCCGGGAAGCCCGGCTCCCCGGCGGCCAACCGGCCGGAGATCCGGGCGAAATCAGCGACGCGGGCGGAGCAGCTGGCGCAGGCATCGACGTGTGCCTGGATCCGGCGCCCTTCGGCAGGATCCAGCTCGCCGTCGAGGAAGGCCGACAGCGTCTCTACGGATGCGTGTGAGTCAGCGTCCACCTGAAGCTAAGACGAACAGCCGGTCTAGTTTGTCGCGTACTCCTCGCGGAAGGCCTCGCGGGCCCGGGCGATGCGGCTCCGGACGGCCGTCATGCTGCAGCCCTGGATCTCGGCGATCTCCTTGTAGCTGTAGCCCTCGAGCGCGTGGAGGAGGAGCGCCGCGGCGTTCTGCGGGGGCAGCGTCTTCAAGACGTTCTGGATGTGCTCGCGCTCCGGAAGGGCATGCTCGTCGCCGTCCCGGGCTTTCTCGTGCCGGGTCCCGGCGAGCTTCGGCAGCCGGATCCAGACGAACCGCTGGCGCCTGCGGAAGTGATCGATCGCCGCGTTGTGGGCCACGCGGTAGAGCCACGGCAGGATCCGCTGGTCGCGCGGAAGTCCGGGCAGCGCCGAGAGGGCTTTCGTGAAGGTCTCCTGCACGATGTCATCCGACAGGTCCGGGTCGGCGGTGAACCGAAGCAGGAACGTGTAGACGCGGAGCTTGTACGCGGAGTAGACGATCTCGACGGCCTGATGGGCGTCCTCGCGCGCGAGCGCGAGCAGCTGCACGTCGGATTCGATCCCGAGAGCGACGGGGACCGTCTCGCCGACCCGCCCCTCGCCCCGGATGGCCGCGAAGGTCAGCGCGCTGGGGCCGGTCACCGCGCCACCCTAGTCAACGGTGCGGGCAACATCAATGGCCGGCTCGTGTCGAAGGGCACCGGCCTCGCGGCCGGTGCCCTTCGCACGCTCGGATCGCGGGGAGTGGCTACGGCGACGGGAAGCCGCCGTAGATCATCGCGTTGTCGCCGCCGGAGATGTTGAGCTCCATGACGATCGCAGCGAGGCTGCCGCCGGAAGCGGAGACCGTCACGGCGTACTGCTTGCCCTGGGGGACCGAGATGTTCGGGTCGACTTTCTTGGAGACCCCCGAGACGAGCGGAACGTTCTGCACGGTGGACGCGCCACCGGTGAACGGAGTCCACGTGAGGGTGGCACTCGTCGCTCCGGTGCTCTGGAGGTAGATCGGCGTCGT
This sequence comes from Chloroflexota bacterium, assembly GCA_034666765.1. Lineage (GTDB taxonomy): Bacteria > Chloroflexota > Limnocylindria > P2-11E > P2-11E > UBA4735. The sequence goes on along the minus strand of JAXDLF010000179.1, from coordinate 897 downwards.
CCAGCCGCCGTAGCTCGCGAGGACGTTCGGCAGGTTGTAGGTGGTCGCGGGCTGCGGGCTCGCGGTGTAGCCCATCGCGGAGTCAGGGCCGAGGACGTTCACCATCGCGGCGACGTTCCCGCCATTGCCCTGCGCGGTGAAGCTGTACTCGCCGTTGCCGAGGCAGGTCGCCGCGGCGACGGTGCAGATCTTCGTCGAATCGCTGGAGGCGACGCCGTTGATGAATCGAGGGTCGAAGGCCCACGATCCGCCCGCGGGAACGGGCGCCGGCGCGGTGAAGGTCTTCGCGGTGCCGCCCGTCTCGAGCGGCGTGAACGTGAGGGTCGGCGTGAGGGACGCGGTGCTGAGGTTCTGCACGACGATCGTCGAGACGCGGCTGCCGTTCGCGTTCTTCACGGCATACGCGCCATACACGGTCGGGGCACCGGTCGCGATGCCGTTCGCGCTGTAGAAGACCGGCTGGGCCACGCCGGGGTCGTCGTTGTGGGTGTTGAGCACGACGCTGATCGGCTGCGGCGAGGTGAGGGTCACCGAGTACTGCTTGCCATCGACGAGCCCTGGCGCGCCGAGGTTCGGGTCGTCGCTGTTGGGCTCGATGAACTGCGACTGACCAGGGGCGATCGAGCGGGTGAACGTCTTCGACGGCGCGGTGCCATCGAAGCTCTGATAGGTCGCGCTCACGATCGTGGACGCGGTGCCGAGGTTCTGGATGATGGCCGGCGAGTGGAAGCCGAAGAACCGGCGGACCACGTTCGGCAGGTACACGGTGTTCGCACCGGTCGCGGCCGCGGAGTACGCGTCCGCTTCGACGTTGCCTTTGTGCTGGTTCACGACCGCGACGACCGTCGCACCGAAGCTTCGGACGACGACGGAGAACTGCGAATCGTCAGGAAGATC
>JAXDLF010000178.1:0-3675 GCA_034666765.1 Chloroflexota bacterium | reverse complement strand
TGGGTCTCCGCGGGCGATCCGACGCACCGCTGGCTCGCGCGACTCGCGTCGTAGGCGAAGGCAAAAGGGCAAAGAAAAACCCCGACTTTCATCGGGGTTCTCCTGTCTTCTACGAGTTAGCGCGTATTAGGCGTAACGACGAGAAGCGGACGGACGGACCTGCTCGAAGCAGGAGCTGCAGTACACGGGCTTGTCGCCGCGCGGCTGGAACGGGACGCGGGCTTCACCACCGCAGTTGCTGCAGGTCGCGGTGAAGAACTCACGCGGGCCGCCCATCCCCCGGCCGCCTCCGCCGCCGCCGCCGTACATGCCACCGCCGGCGCCGCCACCGGACGACCGGCGCGCCGCGCGGCACGACGGGCACCGGCCCGGCTCGTTCACGAGACCGCGGGACTGGTAGAACTCCTGCTCCCCGCCGGTCCAGATGAATTCCTGCCCGCAGTCCTTGCAGGTCAGGGTCCTGTCAGAGAAGCTCACGTGAAGCTTCCTCCCTTTTGTTGCTGGCTTCTCGAGCCTCGCTCGGTCTCGGGAGGACTGCCTCACTCGACGCTCGCGTTGGGGACTCTTGCAGCCGCTACCCCCCTTTGGAGGGCGGCAAGAATGTACCAGCGGGGCTGTCCGGGGGGAAGACCTCGCCAAGCCAGTCGTCGTACCACTGGCCGCTGCGGAATCCGTACCGCTTCATGAGCCCCATCTGCCGGTACCCGGACTTCTCGTTCGCCCGGCGGCTGCCGCGATTCCGCAGCGAGATCCAGTTGTGCACCCGGTGCAGGCGCATTTCCCGCCAGGCGAAGTCGGTCCGGAGCCGGACGGCTTCCGACGCGATGCCGCGGCCGTAGAGATCGCTCCGGCCGATGAAGATCCCGCTCTCGCAATCGCGCGCGACCCAGTCGATGTCGAAGAGCCCGGTGAAGCCGACGGTCTCGTTGCCGTAGGCGATCGACCACGTCACGCTCGTCTGGGAGTCGGCATCCTTCCTGTGTCGCTCCTCGAACGCTTCGTCGCGGACGTCGGCCATGCGGCCGCCCCAGAAGCGCGACGTCTCCGGCTCGAGCATCCAGCGCACGAAGACCTTGTGGTCGTCGAGCGTCGGCGCACGGAGCACGACGCCGTTCGGGCCCTCGAGGCGCGGTCCGAACATCGCTAGCCCTCGATCATTCGGAGCAGGCTCATTGGGCGAGCTCGTCGCCGAGCGGCGGATACTCGCGCTCGTCCGGCCAACGCTCGCGCCAGGCCTCGCGCTCCAGCTGATAGAGGTACTGGTCGACGTACGCGCCGCCCCGGTAGTACACGGCGTGACCGTGGCCGAAGCGGTCGTACCCGAGGCGCTCGAGGATCCGCTGCCGCCCGATGTCGTCCGCGGCGATCCGATCGATGACCGTCAGGCGCAGGTTCATGAAGTCGAACGCCCAGCGATGGAGCGCGAGCGCCGCGTCCCAGCCGTATCCCGCGCGCTCGCGATCCGGATCGATCACGAATTGGAGGATGGTGATGCTGTCCGCGTGCGGCGCGCCCTCGAAGCGGATGCGCGCGTAACCGACGAGCTCGTCGCCGGCGGCGATCGACCACAGCACGCTCGTCTTGTCCTTGGCCTGCTCCGTCCAGCGCTCCTTCCACGTGGCGGTGGCCGCGGGCTCGTGCCAGCGGCCGACCGGCCCGGCCCGCCGCACGCGCATGTCCGCGGCCCAGCGCCTGTGCGCATCGAGGTCGCGCTCCTCCGGCACCCGAAGCGTCGTCTTCGCGCCGCGTACCGTCCCGCCGAACATCGAGCGGAGTCTATTGACGCGAGCCGCTCGTACGCGCGCCGGCTCAGCCCCCCGCGGGCAGATGGATCGCGAACTCCGCTCCGCCGCCGGGCGCGTTCCGAGCGTCGATCGATCCGCCATGGGCTTGCGCGATGGCCTGCGCGATCGCGAGCCCGAGGCCCGACCCGGCCCGCGCGGCCGCGTTGTCGCCGCGCCAGAACCGGGCGAACAGCTTGCGTTCGGTACCGGGCGGCAGGCCGGTGCCCTCGTCGCGCACCCGCACGATGACCTCGCCGTCGACGCGCTCTCCGTTCACCCGGACCGTCGCGCCGCGGGGCGAGTGCTTCACCGCGTTGTCGAGCACGTTGATGAAGAGCTGGGAGAGCCGGTCGGGATCGCCCCGGACCGGGAGCGCGCCCGCCTGCAGGTCGAACGACACGCCGGCCTCCCGCGCCTGGACGTCGAGCGCCGCGACCGCGCCGCGCAGCAGGTCCGACGCGCCGACCTGCTCGTGCGCGAGGCGCTGGACGCCGGCTTCGATCTTCGCGACCTGCAGCAGGCCCTCGACCATGCGCACCAGCCGCCGCGACTCACGCTGGATGATCTCCGCGGCGCGGGGCACGCCGTCACCGCGGGCCTCGCCGTCGACGATGGCCTGCGCGAATCCGTGGATCGAGGTGAGCGGCGTCCGCAGCTCGTGCGAGATGTCGGCCAGGAACGCCTGCTCGCTGGCGCGGGCGCGCTCGATCTCGCCGGCCATCTCGTTGAACGCCCCGCCGAGCGCCTGCACCTCCGTCGGCCCCCCGAGGGGGACGCGCGCGGTGTGATCCGACGCGAACGTGCGCACGCCACCGACGAGCCGGCGCAACGGCCGGGTGATCGTCCGGGCAAGGAGGCCGGCGACGACCAGCGCGAAGCCCGCGGCGACGAGGCCCGCGATCACGAGCGACGGGAGGAGGGCGCGGATGACGTCGGTGAACACGGCGCGGGGCCGGGCCACGACGATGAACCCCTGGCCGCCGGCGCCGAGGGCCGCCGTGCGGAGCTGCTGCTGCACGAAGATCCAGACCTCGCCGTCCTGGTCGACGAACTGGCCGATCCCCGTCCCGTCGACGACCGGGAGACGGGCGTTGACCATCGTCCCGTCGCTATCGAGAAGGACGCGCCGCTGCGCGTTGTTCGGCGTCGGGTTCGTGCCGGGGCTCACGATGAGCACCCGAGCGTTCGCCGCCTGCACCTGCTCGGCGAGGCTCGCGATCGCGTCACGCGGCTGCACGCCGGTGCGGACGGCCGTCTGGATCGCGGTCTGGAACGGCGCGGCCAGCTCCTGGAGGCGGATCCGGGTGACGTCGTTCTCGTACTTGAGCAGGAGTCCGCCGATCGTCAGACCGGCGACCAGCAACCCGACCGCCACGACGGCGAGATAGGACAGGAACAGCCGGCCGGCGACGCTGCGGAGCGGCTGCATCAGGCCGGAGCGACCAGCTTGTAGCCGACGCCCCAGACGGTCTCGATCCTCGCGTTGGCGGCGTTCAGCTTGTCGCGCAGCTGCTTCACGTGGACGTCCACCGTCCGCGTCTCGCCCGGGTAGGCGAACCCCCACACGTTCTCGAGCAGCTTGTCGCGCGTGAGGACGATGCCCGGCTGGCGGCAGAACGCCTCGAGGAGCTCGAACTCCTTTGCCCGCAGCGCCACCTGCTGTCCGGAGATCGTGACCTCGTGCTTCGCCGGATCGAGCGTGAGGTTCCCGATCTCGAGCGGCCGCGTCCTGCCGCTGCCGGTCGCGCGGCGGATGACGGCGTTCACCCGCGCGACGAGCTCGCGAGGGTTGAACGGCTTGGTCAGGTAGTCGTCGAGGCCGGCATCGAGCCCCGCGATCTTCTGCACGTCTTCGGCGCGTGCGGTGAGGGCGATGACCGGAGAGTCGTGC
>JAXDLF010000177.1:0-3321 GCA_034666765.1 Chloroflexota bacterium | reverse complement strand
GCCAGGGCCAGCTCCAACGCTTCCTCACCGACCTTCTGCGCGATCGCGCCGCGGCCCTTCTTGAACAGCTCGGCACTGTACGAGCGATCGGGGAGGTCGCGCTTGCGCTCGCGAAGCAGAGCCGCGAGCTCGGAGAGCGTCCCCGCGAGCGGCGGCGCCGCGTCGGTGCCCCAGCACGTCGCGCTGCCGGTGTGGCAGACCGGGCCCTTCGGATGCGCGCGCACGAGCACGGCGTCCCCGTCGCAGTCGATCCGCAGGTCGACGGCGTGGAGCGTGTTCCCGCTCGTCTCACCCTTCTTCCAGAGGGCGTCGCGCGAGCGGCTGTGGAAGTGGACCTCGCCGGTCCGGCCGGTCGCCTCGATCGCGTCGCGATCCATCCACGCGAGCATGAGCACCGTGCCGGTGCCGGCGTCCTGCACGATCGCCGGCACCAGGCCGCGCTCGTCGAAGCGCACGTCGGCGATGTTCATGCGAGGGCCCGCTCGCGCGGACGCACGGGGATCCCCGCGGCCGCGAGGACCTCCTTCACCCCGCCGACGGTGAGCTCGCCGTAATGGAAGATCGACGCCGCGAGGCCCGCGTCGGCGTTCGTCCGTTCGAAGAGCTCGACGTAGTCCTGGGCCGACGACGCCCCGCCGGAGGCGATGACCGGCACCGCGACCGCATCCGCCACCGCCGCGGTGAGCGCGAGGTCGAATCCGAGCTTCGTCCCGTCGCGGTCGATGCTGTTGAGGAGGATCTCGCCGGCGCCGCGGGCCACCGCGTCGGCCGCCCATTCGACGGCGTCGCGGCCGGTCGGCGTGCGGCCGCCGTCGATGACGGTCTCCCAGCGGTCGCCGCTACGCCGCGCGTCGATGGAGAGCACCGTCGCCTGCGAGCCGTACCGGCCGGCGATCGTGGAGATGATCCCGGGATCTCGGACCGCGGCGCTGTTCACGGCAACCTTGTCCGCTCCGGCGCGGAGGATCTCGCCGGCGAGGTCCGCGGAGCCGATGCCGCCGCCGACGGTGAACGGGATGAACAGGACGTCCGCGACGCGCGACGCGAGCTCGACGACGGTGCGCCGCCGCTCGGCGGACGCGGTGATGTCGAGGAACACGAGCTCGTCGCCGCCCTCGCGGTCGTATCGCTGGGCGAGCTCGACGGGATCGCCGGCGTCGCGGAGGTCGGCGAACCTGGTGCCCTTCACGACGCGGCCGTCCTTCACGTCGAGGCACGGGATGATCCGCTTCGCGAGCATCAGCGCGTGCCGCTCGCGGCGACGGCGGCGTCGGAGGTCGCGAAGGCCCGCAGCAGCCGAAGGCCGTTGGCCCCCGACTTCTCCGGATGGAACTGGACGCCGAGGAGTCCGGGGCTCCCCACGATGGCGAGCCGCGGCCCGCCATAGTCGACGGTCCCGAGCACGATGTCCTCGGCCGTCGTCGCGGCGTAGCTGTGCACGAAATAGAAGTGATCGCCGGAGGTGACGTCGCGGAGCCACGGGTGCGTGCCGACCGTGCGCACGGCGTTCCAGCCGATCTGCGGCACGCGCGCGACGCCGGTCAGCCGGACGATGGATCCGCGATAGAAGCCGAGGCCCGCTTCCGCGCGGTCCTCCTCGCTGCCCTCGAACAGGAGCTGCATGCCGACGCAGATGCCGAGGATCGGCACCCCGCGCTCGCGCGCCCGGCGGAGCTCCGCCGGGAAGCCGGCCCGGGCGAGCTCCCGCGCGCAGTGACCGAAGTTTCCGACGCCGGGGAGCACGATGGCCGCCGCCCGGCGCAGGCCGGCCGGATCGTCGACGAGCTCCGCGCGCGCGCCGACGGCGGCGAACGCCTTCCTGACGCTCGCGAGGTTGCCCACGCCGTAGTCGACGATCGCGATCACGTGCCTACGCTCCCAGGCGTCCCTTGCTGGACGGGGCCCTGCCTCCGCGGCGCGGATCGCGCCGGGCGGCCGCGTCGATGACCCGGCCGAGCGCCTTCATCGTGGCCTCGAGCAGGTGGTGCGGGTTGCCGCCCCGGAGCTGGGTGACGTGCAGCGTGAGCCGCCCGGTCTGGGCGAGGGACTCGAGGAAGTGCGGCATGAGCGTGGTGTCGAAGCTGCCGACGATCCGCTCGGACGGCGTGAGGTCGTAGGCGAACGCCGGGCGGCCGCCCAGGTCGATCGCCACGTTGACGAGTACCTCGTCCATCGGCAGCGTGAGCGAGGCGAAGCGCACGATGCCGCCGCGATCCCCGAGGGCCTCGTCGAGCGCGCGTCCGAGCACCAACCCGATGTCCTCGACGGTGTGGTGCTGGTCGACCTCCAGATCGCCCGTGGCCTTCACGGTCAGATCCATCAGCCCGTGGACCGCCATGAGGTCGAGCATGTGGTCCATGAACGGGATGCCCGTCGACACGCGTGCGGCACCCGTCGCGTCGAGCTTCAGCGTGACCGCGATGTCGGTCTCCTTCGTCTTCCGCGAGCGCTTGCCCGCGCGCGCGGCACTCATGCGCGCACCGCGGACAGCACGGCGCCGATCGCCGCGATGACCCGGTCGTTCTCGGCCGGCGTGCCGATGGATACGCGCAGGCAGCCGGCGCAGCCCGGCCACGACGAGACGTCCCGGAGCAGGATGCCGTGCTCGAGGAACTTCGCGTGCACCTCCGCGGGCGCCCGGTCGGCGAGGCGGAACAGGATGAAGTTCGTGACCGACGGGAACGCCTCCACCCCGGTGGCGCGCCGCAGGGCGGCGTACACGCGGTCACGCTCCGTCGCGCACTGCGCGATCCGCCGCTGCACGTCGTCCTCCCGCCGCGCGATCCGCCCGCCGACGACGGTGGTGAGCGGGCTGACGTTGTACGGAAGCTGCACGGCCCGATAGATGTCCGCCACCTTCGGGTGGACGATGAGGACGCCGAGGCGGAGCCCCGCGGCCGCGCGTACCTTCGAGAAGGTCTTCGTCACGACGATGTTCGGGTGCGACGCGATCGCCGGGACGACCGTGTTGCCGGCGAAGTCGCTGTAGGCCTCGTCGACCAGCACGAGCGTCTCGGGGTGGCGCTCGGCCGCCGCGAGGATCACCGCCTCGTCGATGAGGTTCCCGGTGGGATTGTTCGGCGTGGTGAAGCACACGATGTGCGGACGGGTGCGCTCGATCGCCGCGAGCGCGCGCTCCTCCGTGACCACATACGGCAGGCCGACGTGCTCCTCGCCGACGGTGCCGCCGGCGATCTGGGTCAGCCGGCCGTGCATCGAGTACGTCGGCTGGAAGAGCAACGTCGTGCGGCCGTGCCCGCCGAAGACGAGGAACGTGTTGAGCAGCACCTCGTTGCTGCCGTTCCCGAAGATGAGCTGATC
>JAXDLF010000176.1:0-5144 GCA_034666765.1 Chloroflexota bacterium | reverse complement strand
TCATATCCCCGAGATACGCGCGCTCCTCGCGTCTCCCAAGCTCGCGCCAGGGCACGTTGTCGCGCGCGGCGCGCTGGAGGATCGACTCGTCGATGTCGGTCACGTTCTGGACGTACCGGACCGGGTGCCCGGTGGCCTCGAGGATGCGCGCGACGAGGTCGAAGGTCAGGAACGTGCGGGCATGCCCGAGATGGGTCGTGTCATAGGGAGTGACGCCGCAGACGTACATCCTGATGGCGCTCCCGCGCGCCCGGACGGGATGGATGGCGCGGCGGCGGGTGTCGTAGAGGCGGAGCACGCGCTCCGGACGATATCCTCGCGACGGGTGTTCCGTTTGCCGGACGAGCGCGACGTCCTCGCGACGCTCGAGCGCGTCGCCTCTCCGCCGACCGCGCCGTATCACGAGTGGCGCGCGCTCGACGCGATCGCCGCCGAGCTCATCCGAATGGAGCTCGCACCGGCACGCGACGCGTACGGGCAGCTCTCGGTCCACCTGGGCAACGGATCGGCGAAGCGGGCGCTGGCGTTCGTCGCGCACACCGATCACCCCGGATTCGAGCTCGTCGACGTGAACGGATCACGGGGCGTCGCTCGCTTCCGCGGCGGGATCGACCCGAAGTACTTCCACGGCTCGTTCCGGCTCGTCGTGTATCGCGACGGCGTCACCGAGGGGCATGGCGCGGAGGGCCTGGGCTACGTCCACGACCCGGTGCTCCCCGACTGGTCCGCGGGGTATTGCGAAATCCGCGCTGAGCGGGCCCTGGCGGTCGGGGACTGGGCGGTGCTCGATATGCCCGCCTTCGAGCGCCGCGGCAACGAGCTGCACCTGCGCAGCGCCGACGATCTCGCGGGGTGTGCCGTGATCCTCGCCACGCTCGAGGCGCTCCGCGCGGAGACCCGGCCGTACAGCGTCCACGCGATCTTCACCCGAGCCGAGGAATCGGGCCTGTTCGGGGCCCGGCTCGCGGCTGAGGACGGCACCGTGCCCAAGGACGCGTTCGTCGTCTCCGTCGAGGCGAGCAACTCGCGGTACGCGCCCGCGGGCGCCGGCATCGTCGTCCGCACCGGCGACTTCCACAACACTTTCAGCAATGAAGCCGAGCGCTACCTCCGCGTCGCGCAGGAGCGGCTCGCCGAGCGCGGGATCCCCACGCAGCGACGGCTGCTCCCGGGCGGGACGTGCGAAGCGTCGGCGTTCGTGCGGCTCGGCTGGACCGCCACGGGCATCGCGCTCCCGAACACGGGCTATCACAACGCAGGACCGAATGACTCTTTGGTACCGGAGATGATCCGCATCGAGGACGTCATGTCCGGCATCGCGCTGTCCGCGGAGGCCGCGGTGGCCGCGGGCGCGGACGCCGAGGAGTCGTGGTGGCCCGAGGTGAAGGTCGTGCCGAACGAAATCCGGGAACGGCTAGGTCGCTCGGCGAGTATCCACAGCGAGGGCTGAGCCACCTCTTGACGCGTCTATCGGCGGGTGTACAACAGGGATGGAGCTCCATCGCGCGACCGACGAATCACATCGGAGGTCAAGCAACGTGGTTCGAATCCATCTTCGCTACGAGGTCCTCGAAGTCGATCGATGACGCCCCCGGCGGAAGGGGGCCCAGCCGATCGGGGACGCCGGCCACGAAGCGCGTGACCGAGATCACCGTCAAAGGTGTCTCCCACATGTGGCCGGATGCCCGGCCCGCACTTTGACATGGAGCGGCGTCCCCCGGCGATCCAGTGCGAGCGATTCACGTGACCTCGAATGTCTGAAAGATCACAGAGGCCCTCGCCCCGGCGAGGGCTTTCTGTTGTCTACGCTCCACCGCAGTGGACGAGACCGTCGAAAGTGAGTGGCAGTGGTTCCGCCGCTCGATCCGTGACTCGCTCCTTCGGCCCCGACGATTCGCGGCGAGCCTCGCCAACGAGCACTACGGCCTCGCCGGCGTCCTGGTGGCCCTGCTGGCCGGGATCGCACTTTCGGTCGCCGTCGATTCGCTCGTCATCGCCTCCAAGGGCCTCGACGTCCCGGACTTCGCCAGCCGGATCCTGATCGACGCGCTCCTGCTCGGGGTGCGGGTCGCGATCGTCGCGGCACTGGTCTCCGGAGCGGTCGCGCTGTTCATGCGGCTGGTCCGGCACCGGGACGTGTCGATGGACCAGGCCTACACCGCGATCACCTTCGCGCTCACCCCGCTCCTGGTCATGCCGGTGCTGGCCGCCGTCCTGGCGCTGATCCCCGAGTCGCTGCCGATCGTCGGCGTGCTGATGGTCGCTCTCCTGGTGCGGATCCTGTACGGCCTCTTCGAGAACGTCCGGGCGCAGGTACCGTTCGGCCTCGCCCTCGCCGCGGTCGCGATCGTCATCGCCAGCGTGCCGCTCGCGCTGCCCGACCAGGTCTCGCGCATCGAGTTCACGGCGCTGGCCTACCAGCCGAGGCTCGCCCCGCAGCTTTCGGCGAGCCCACCGGCCGACGGCGTCGCCGTGGCCGGCGACGGCTTCTCGCTCGTCCTGCCGGCGCGGTGGAAGGAGGTGCACCTCGGCATCGCCGGCGAGCTCGCCCGGTTCGAGACCGATACCGACGTCCTCATCGTCATGCGCACGACCGTCGGCGCGCTGGTGACGCCTGACGGTTACGCCGAGACCGTGGCGCTCCCTTGGCGGCGCGGGCTCGACCGCACGAGCTCGAGCCGCGCGATCGTGCGGAACGGGACCATGGTGATCCTGGACGACGTGTACAAGGGGAGAGTCGATGGCCGTCCGGAGCTGCTCCGGCAGCTCACGACGGTGACCGGCATCGAGGGGATGGCCCTGCTCTTCCGCTACATCGAGCCCGACGAGACGAAGGCCATCGCCGAGTCCAGCTCGATCGCCGCCACGTGGCGGATGCGGGCGCCCTAGGCGATCTCGACCTCGCGGACCCACCCGTCGCGCACGCGGTAGGCGCGCACATCGGGCGTCGCGTCACGCAGCGACACGAGCACGTAGAACGCCTCGGGGTAGTGCGCCTCCGCGCGATCGGTCGGCGACGGGTACGGCTGGGTCACCGGATGGCTGTGGTAGATCGCGACGAGCTCCTCGCCGTTCGCCTCCATGTCGCGAAACGCGCGCAGCTGCTCGCGCGGGTCGATCACGTAGCGCGTGACCGGCGCCGGATGCGCGTTGACGCAGCGGATCACCCGGCCCAGGGTGCCGTCGCGCCCGGCGATGAGGCCGCAGGCCTCCTTGGGCGCCTCCTCGCGGGCGTGCGCGACGAGCTCCGCACGGATCGCGTCGGGCAGGACAAGCCGCTCGGTCAGCGGCCGCCGGCCATCGCGGGAATGACCATGACCTCGCTCCCGTCGGGCACCGCCGTCGCGAGACCGCCCGAGCTCCGCGCGTCGGTGTCCCCGACGTACACGTTGACATACGAGCGGATCGCGCCGCGATCGTCGAGGACGCGAGTACGGAAGCCGGGGTGGCGGCGGTCGATATCGGCGAAGACGTCGGCGAGGGTCTCGCCGGACGCCTGGATCTTCGTCTCCCCGCCCACCGCGTCGCGGAGCGTCCCGGGCAACCGAACGGTCACTGCCATGTCATCACTCCCATATCGGCGTGGAGAGGTAGCGCTCCCCTCCATCAGCCAGTAACGCGACAACCACGCCTTCATGTTCCCGCGCGACCTCGAGGGCCACGGCCACCGCACCGCCGCCCGACGGACCGCTGAAGATCCCTTCCTCGCGCGCGAGCCGCCTGGTCATCGCGAGCGCCGAGTCCGTACCGACGGTGCGGTGCTCGTCCGCGACGGCTTCGTCCCAGATGGCCGGTCGGATGGCCGTGGCCATGTGCTTCCAGCCCTCGATGCCGTGCAGCGAGTCGTCCGGCTGCACCGCGACGATCCGCACGCCCCTGGGCCGCACCGCGCGAGAGATGCCGACGACCGTGCCGGATGTGCCGACGCCGGCGACGACGTGCGTCAGCCGCCCCCCGGTCTGGTCCCAGAGCTCGGGCCCGGTGGTCTCCTCGTGCGCGAGCGGGTTCGCCGGATTCGAGTACTGGTCGACGTAGACGTACTTCGGATCCGTCGCCAACCGTCGCGCCGCGAGGATCGCCCCGTCGCTGCCGTCCAGTGGATCGGTGAGCGTGAGCGTGGCACCGAACGCGGCCGCGATGCGCTTTCGCTCGACCGACAGCTTGTCCGGCATGCAGAGCTCGACCCGGTGGCCGCGGACCGCCCCGACGAGCGCGAGCGCGACACCGGTGTTGCCGCTGGTCGCGTCGAGGATCGTCTTCCCTTCGAGGTCGGACCGCTGCTCGGCGTCGAGGACCATCCAGAGCGCGGCGCGGTCCTTCACGCTGCCGCCGGGATTGAACGACTCGAGCTTCGCCCACAGCTCTCCGCGCAGGCCCGCGCCGATGCGCCGAAGCGGGATCAATGGCGTGCCCCCGATCGAAGCGAGGATCGAGCCCGCGACGAGACCGCGGACGCGCTCGCGGGTGAGTCGAGTCAGGCTTTGACGCTCTCCAGGGCCCGGCGGGCCAGGCGGAGCGCCTCGTCGCTGTCGCCCGACGCCTCCGCGGAATGGGACCAGCGGTCGAAGATCATGCGAAGGAGATGCGGTGCGCGGGCCTCCGCGAGCAGGCGCGCCTCCTGGAACGACTTCCTGGCGGCCGTCCCGCTGGTGCTCATCTTCAGCTCGCCGATGAGGACCAACGTTCGGATCTGCGCGTCGATCTGATCCACCTTCTTCGCGAACTTCAGGGCCTCCTGCGCGAGCGTCATGCCCTCCTCGGAGTCGCCCTTGGCCATGATCTCGGCCTCGGTCGTCCGAATCGAGGCAAGGGTGGTGTCGCGCTCGATCTCCTGGGCGATCCGCGCGCCGCGGGCCAGGCTCTCCCGGGCGCGCTCGCGATTCCCGTACTCCGCGTATTGGACGGCGATGTTGTCGAGCGTGCAGGCCACCTGGTCGAGCGCGTTCAGCTCCTCGTAGACGTTCAGCGAGCGCTGGTTGTACCGGATCGCCAGCTCGACATCGCCCTGGAGGTGGTGGGCCTTGGCGAGCCCGGCGTACATCGTGCCCAGCGATCTGCGGTCGCTGAATTGTTCAGATAGCACGATGGCCCGCTCGAAGAGCGGCATCGCCTCCTTGGATCGCCGCTGATTCGTCAAGTGAATG
>JAXDLF010000175.1:0-2844 GCA_034666765.1 Chloroflexota bacterium | reverse complement strand
CCACCGCGCTCGGCGGGCAGCAGGAGCAGGTGCTGCTGCCGGTCCTCATCCTCTCGAGCGTCCGCGATCTCGGCGAGTTCGGCCGCGCCGGCGCGCAGGGCGTGCTCCTGCTCACGGTGAGCCTGCTCGGGCTCGCGGTCCTGACCCGGCTCGGCGGCCTCTCCTCGATCTACGGCGGCGTCGCCGCGCGGCGTGCGCGCCGGCCCGGCGTCGCCGCGCGGCGCTGGGGCGCGCTCACGTACTCGCCGCGGATGGGCGCCACGTTCGGGTGGCTCTCCGAGCGCGCCGCGGTCGTCGGCTTCGTGCGCGGCGCTCACGCGGTGCTCGTGGGCGCGATCCTCCTGTTCCTCGCGGCGCCGACCATCGCCGCGATCCCCGCGTCGCTCACCAGTGGCACGTTCCTCGGCCTGCCGCCCCGCGGGCTCTCGCTGCGCTGGTACCAGACGGTCCTCACCGATCCCACGTGGACATCCGCGATCACCACCAGCCTGGTGGTGTCGATCCCGGCCGCGCTGCTTGCCACGATCCTCGGCTTCTGCGCCGCGCTCACGCTGGTGCGCGGCTACGCGAAGGCGCGTTCGGCGTACATGACGTTCCTCCTGCTGCCGATGCTCATGCCGCACGTCGTGACCGCGCTCGGTCTGTTCTTCGTCACGATCGCCGTCGGCCAGGCCTTCACCGAGCGCGCGCTCGTGATCGCGTACACGCTGTTCGCGCTCCCCACGTCGGTCATCGTGATGACCGCATCGCTCCAGGGCTTCGATTGGGACCTGGACCGGGCGGCGCAGTCGCTCGGCGCGGGCTGGTCCCAGCGGCTGCGCCACGTGCTCGTGCCGCTGCTTCGGCCGGCGGTCCTGGTCAGCCTGCTGTTCGCGTTCCTCACCTCGTACACGGAGCTGATCTTCGCGCTGCTCATGCAGACCGTGACCCTCACGACCGTCCCGGTGAAGATGTGGACCGGGATCCTCTATGGCATCAGCCCGGCGATCGCCGCCGCGGCCGGCCTGATGGTGGTCGCGACCGGCGCGGCCTTCGCGGTGAGTGCGCTGATCCGCCGTGGCCCCCGGCCGGTGTCCTGAAGGAAGGTAGGAAGACCGATGGACAAGACGATCGAGGCGAAGCACTGGCGGCACGACCTGCCGCTCGAGGACCTGCGGATCGCGGTATCGCGCGCGGAGCTCGACGCTCGCCGGGACAAGGTCCTCGCGGGGATGGCCGCCGAGCGGATCGACGCGCTCGTGCTGACCACGCCGCTCTCCATCTACTACCTCACCGGCATCGGTCTCGGCGGCCTGCCGCCGCTCGCGTTCGCGCTCGCGGCGTCGGGAGCGCACCGCTTCATGCTCCGGCTCATCGACCTCAAGTGGCGCGATGTCTGGGCCGACCAGACGTGGGCCACCGAGTGGCTCGCGTTCCGTGACGAGGACGACACCGACGAGGTCATCGGCCGCGCGATCCGCGAGATCCATCCCCGCGGCATCAGCCGCCTGGGGATGGAGCTGAACCGGCCATCGGCGAGCTACCAGACCGTCCGCCGCGTGACCGAGCTCAGCGGCGCGCTCGACGTGGTGTCCGCGACGCACCTCGTGGAGGATCAGCGCGTCGTGAAGTCCGAGGCGGAGCAGGCGATCATCCGCCGCGCCGGTCTTCTCGCGAACCGCGCGACCGACACGATCATCGCGACCATCGCCGCCGGTGGCACCGATGTCGAAGCGGCGATGGCCGCCGCCGCGCTCACGGTGAAGGAGGGCCACGGCGGCCACCCGCCGCACTACCCGTACGTCTTCGCCGGCCCGTCCGGTGAGACCGGCCACCTCCCGTGGGCCCGCGTCGCGCCGAAGCCCGGCGAAGTGGTCACCTGGTTCGTGAAGGGGTTCATCCACAAATACGGCTGCCCGATCGAGCGCACGCTCATCAAGGGCCCGGACACGCAGAAGGTCGGCGCGATGATCGAGTCCGTCGCACGGACCGTCGAGCGCGTCGCCGCCGCGCTCCGTCCGGGCATGACGTCGGACGAGGCCTACCGCGTCGCGTACCGGTCACACGAGGAGGCCGGCTTCGCGAAGTACTTCCCGAACCATGCCGCGTACTCGTTCGGCCTGCATTCGGCGGAGTTCGAGCTCTTCCGCCTGCGGGCGAACGACACGCGGGTATTGCGCGCCGGCATGACGTTCCATCTGGTGCCGTGCCTGATCGTGCCGGGCATCGGGAACATCTGCGCGAGCCGGCCGGTCGTGGTGACCGAATCCGGAGGGGCGCCGCTGAACGACTACCCGTTGCGGCTGGCTGTCGTGTAGGCGGCCGCAGCCGCTAGCTCTTGTCCGCCTCCATCGACTTGGCGATCGCCGACAGGAAGTCCTTGTTCGTCTTCGTCTTCCCGAGCCGCTGAAGCAGGAGCTCGGTGCCTTCGATCTGACCGTCGGCCGAGAGCATCTTCCGCAGCAGGATCACCTGGCGCATCGTCTCGGGCGAGAGCAGCAGCTCCTCGCGCCGCGTGCCGGACGCCGGGATGTTGATCGCCGGGAACGTCCGCCGCTCCTGGAGCTTGCGGTCGAGGATCATCTCGGAGTTGCCGGTGCCCTTGAACTCTTCGTAGATCTCGTCGTCCATCCGCGAGCCGGTGTCGACGAGGCAGGTGGCGAAGTTCGAGAGCGACCCACCGATCTCGACGTTCCGGGCCGCGCCGAAGAACCGCTTCGGCGGGTAGAGCGCGACCGGGTCCATACCACCACTCAACGTACGACCTGATGGAGGCACCGCAAGGTTGTACGCGCGGGCGAGGCGCGTGATCGAGTCGAGGAGGATCGCGACGTCGCGGCCACCTTCGACGAGCCGCTTCGCCCG
>JAXDLF010000174.1:0-27927 GCA_034666765.1 Chloroflexota bacterium | reverse complement strand
GCTCCGGCGCGGTGCCCCCGGGCGAGCGGCGCGCGGCGAGCGAGTGCCCGATCGTCGCTCCGGCGGCCGCGTCGTCGCCGAACCGCGGGTCGTAGCGCCGGAGCTCCGCCGTCGTGAGGCCGGCAAGATCGTCGCCCGTGCCGAGCCGGTCGCGGACGATGCGCCCGACGATCTCGTGGGCCTCGCGGAACGGGACGCCCCGGCCGGCCAGGTGGTCCGCGAGGTCGGTCGCCGCGAGCATGCCCCGCTCCGTGGCGCGGCGCATCGCGTCGCGGTCGAAGCGCAGCCCGCGGACGACCGCCGCGAGCGCCTCGAGTGCCGGGGCCGCGGTCGCGGCGTCGTAGAGCGGGACCCGCTGCTCCTGCAGGTCGCCGTTGTACGCGAGGGGCAGTCCCTTGAGCGTCGCGAGCAGCGCGACGAGGTCGCCGATGATCCGGCCGGCCCGGCCGCGGACGAGCTCGGCGACGTCGGGATTCTTCTTCTGCGGCATGATGCTCGACCCGGTGGCGTGGTCGTCGCTCACCTCGGCGAAGCCGAACTCCGCGCTCGTCCACAGCACGATCTCCTCCGCCAGCCGCGACGCGTGCACGGCGCCGAGCGCCGCGACGAACGCGAACTCCGCGACGAAGTCGCGGTCCGAGACGGCGTCGATGCTGTTGCGGAACGCGCCCGCGAGACCGAGCTCGGCGGCGACGGCGAGGGGGTCCACCGGGTACGGCGAGCCCGCGAGCGCCGCGGCCCCGAGCGGCGACACCGCGGTGCGCTCGCGCGCGTGCGCGACACGTCCCCGATCGCGGCGAATGGCCTCGACGTGCGCGAGCAGCAGGTGCGCGAGCGAGACCGGCTGCGCCCGCTGCAGGTGCGTGTACCCCGGGAGGACCGTGTCCACCTCCTCCGCCGCGCGGGCGAGGAGCGCCTCGCCGAGCGAACGCAGCGCGCCGTCGAGCGCGTCCAGGGCATCGAGTGCGTAGAGGCGCAGGTCGAGCGCGACCTGGTCGTTCCGGCTGCGCGCGGTGTGCAGCTTTCCCGCGCGGGGGCCGAGCCGCGCCGTGAGCACCCGCTCGACCGCCGAGTGCACGTCCTCGGCGTCCGCGGGCCACGGGAAGGTGCCGGCCCGGATCTCGCCCGCGATCGCCTCCAGACCCGCGACGATGGCCGTCGCGTCGTCGGCGGGCACGATCCCCTGCGTGCCGAGCATGCGCGCGTGGGCGATGCTCCCGCGCACGTCGTGCAGGGCGATCCGCTTGTCGAGCTCGAGCGACGCCGTGAACGCGCGGATGTTCGGGTCGAGCCCACCCGCGAAGCGCCCCTTCCAGAGGTCGGTCACGCGCGCTTGGTCCCCTTGCGCCCGCGGGTCACGACGGTCTTGGGGATCGCGAGCGTGGCTTCGCTGTCGGGACCCCAGAGCGCCTGGGTCCGTGACTGGTTGCGCAGCGGCAGGCCGAACACGCCGATGAAGCCCTCGGCGGCCTTGTGGTCGAACGCGTCGCCCTTCCCGTACGTCGCGAGCGACGTCGAGTAGAGGGAGTGCTCCGAGCGGCGGCCGACGACGACCGCCGTGCCGCGATGCAGCCGCACGCGGATCTCGCCGTCGACGAAGCGCTGGGTGCTGCGGACGAACGCGGCGAGGTCCTGATGGTGCGCCGAGAACCAGAGGCCGTTGTAGATGAGATCGGCGTACTCGTCGGCCATCCGGGCCTTCGACCGGAGCGACTCCTTCGACAGGACCATGTCCTCGAGGGCCCGGTGGGCGAGGTGCAGGATGACGGCCGCCGGAGCCTCGTAGATCTCCCGCGACTTGATCCCGACGAGCCGGTTCTCGATCTGATCGATGCGCCCCACGCCGTGCTTGCCGCCGAGCGCGTTGAGCTTCTCGATCAGCTCGACGCCGCCGACCGCGGTCCCGTCGAGCGTCACCGGGATCCCCTCGCGGAAGCCGATGACGATCTCCTTCGCCTTCGCCGGGGCCTCGTCCGGATCGACCGTCCACGCGAAGACGTCCCGCGGCGGCGCGCCCCAGGGATCCTCGAGCACGCCGGCCTCGATCGACCGGCCCCAGAGGTTCTCGTCGACGCTGTACGGGCTCTTCTTCGTCACCGGCACGGGGATGCCGCGGGCCGTGGCGTAGTCGATCTCGTCCTCGCGGGTCATGTTCATCCCGCTGCGCAGCGGCGCGATCACCGTCATCTCCGGCGCGAGCGCGCCGACCGCGAGGTCGAAGCGCACCTGGTCGTTCCCCTTGCCGGTCGAGCCGTGGGCGACGTAGCGCGCGCCCTCCTCGCGTGCGGCATCCACGAGCAGCTTCGCGAGGAGCGGCCTGCCGAGGGCCGTCGCCAATGGATAGCGCCCCTCGTAGAGCGCCCCCGCCCGTAACGCGGGCCAGAGGAAGAAGCGCACGAAGGTCTCGCGCGCGTCGTGGACGATGGCCTTCTTCGCGCCGCTCTGGATGGCCTTGCGCTGGATGCCCGGAAGATCCTTCACCGAGCCGAGGTTCCCGGTGCACGTGACGACCTCGAAGCCGTAGGTCTCGCGCAGCCACGCGACCGCGACCGATGTATCGAGGCCCCCCGAGTACGCAAGCACGATCGTCTCGCCGGCGGTCCGCTGTGTGTCGATCACCCGCTCTTCCCCACTCCCATGTCATTGAGCCGCTTGTTGATGCCGCGCGCGCGCGCCGGATCGCGGGCCGCGATGAAGACGGTGTCGTCCCCGGCGATCGTCCCGACGACATCGGAGAAGCCCGACGTGTCGAGCGCGATCGCGAGTGCGTTCGCGGTCCCCGGCGGCGTGCGAAGGACGACGAGGTTGCCCGCGACCGCGCCCTCGACCGGGTATTCCTCGCAGAACCGGCGGAGCCGCTCGATCCCGCCCGACGCCGGCACGCCGGCCGGCGGCGCGTACACGTGCGCGCCGTCGCGCGCGACCTTGACCAGGCCGAGCTCGACGATGTCCCGCGAGACCGTGGCCTGCGTCGCCGAGTACCCCGCGCCCCGGAGCGCGCGCACGACGTCCTGCTGGGTCGCGAGACGCTTGTCCGCGACGAGCCGGAGCAGGCTCTGCTGCCGCTGCTGCTTCCGCGCGTTGAGCTCGTTCATGCGGCCGCCTCGAAGACGGTGCCGGCGAGATCGCCGCCCAGCAGGGCCTCGATCGCGTCGATGTCCCGGGCGGACACGATGGCCGCACGGCAGCCCGACTGCGCCGCGACGAGGCACGCCTCCACCTTGGGCAGCATCCCGCCCTCGATGGTCCCGTCGTCCACGAGCGCCTTCGCGCGATCGCGGTCGAGCGACGCGATGACCCGGCCGTCCTTGCCGCGCACACCCGGCACGTCCGTCACGAACGCGAGCAGCCGGGCAGCGATCGACGCGGCGATGGCGCCGGCCGCGGTGTCGCCGTTGACGTTGAGGATCGTCCCGTCGCCGTCGAGCGCCGCCGGCGCGACGACCGGCACGCGCAGCGCGGCGAGGAGCTCCTCGAGCAGGGAGCTGTCGACCATCGAGACGCGGCCGACGAGGCCCAGCGCGGGATCCTCCCGCTCGGCGCGCAGCATGCCGCCGTCGATGCCGGCGAGCCCGGTCGCGGGCACGCCCTTCGCGATGAGCCGCGCCACGAGCGTCTTGTTCACCAGGCCGGCCAGCACGGCGAGCGCGACGTCCCGCGTCGGCCCGTCGGTCACCCGCAGCCCGCGCTCGAACCGCGTCTCGAGGCCGATCTTCGCGGCCCAGTCGCCGACGAGCGGCCCGCCGCCGTGGACGACGACGAGCGGCCGCCCGGCGTCGTGCAGCGCCGCCACCAGATCGAGGGCCGCGTCGTCCTCGCCGGCGACGCTGCCACCGATCTTCAGGACGACTGCCTCGCGCGACCGCTCGGCCGCGGCGGGCGAGCTCCTAGGTCGTGTAGTCGGCATTGATCCTCACGTACTCGGCGGAGAGGTCGGAGCCCCACGCGCGGGCGGTCGAATCGCCAAGACCCAGGTCGAGCTCGATGGTGATCTCGGGCCGTCCGAACAGTGACCGCACGGCGGCGGCGTCGAAGGGGCGCGGTGCGCCCTTCTCGTACACGCTCACGCTGCCGATCCGCACCGAGGCCCTGGCCGCGTCGACCTTCGCGCCCGACCGTCCGGCCGCGGCGAGGATCCGGCCCCAGTTCGGGTCCGCGCCGTGGATCGCGGTCTTCACCAGATTCGAGCTCGTGACGGTGCGGGCCGCCGCGCGCGCGTCGCTCTCCGACGCCGCGCCGGTGACGTGGACCTCGAAGACCTTCGTCGCGCCTTCGCCGTCGGCGACGACGGCACGCGCCAGGTCGAGGCACACCGCGGTCAGCGCGTCCAGGAACACCGGGCCGTCGAGCGTTCCCACGCGGACGCCGGACGCGCCGTTCGCGAGGAGCAGCAGCGTGTCGTTCGTGCTGGTGTCGCCGTCGACGGAGATGGCGTTGAAGCTGTCGGCCGCGGCGGAGCGGAGCATCGGACGCAGGGCGGCGCCGTCGATGAGCGCGTCGGTCGTGACGAACGACAGGAGCGTGGCCATGTTCGGGTGGATCATCCCGGCGCCCTTCGCGATGCCACCGATCCGAACCGTGCCGCCGGAGAGGGCGACCTCGCGCTGCGCGACCTTGGGCCGGGTGTCCGTCGTCATGATCGCGCGCGACGCGTCGTCCCAGCCGGATTCGCCGAGCGTCAGGCGGCCGATCGCCGGGACCACCCGATCCATCGGCAGCGGCACGCCGATGACGCCGGTGCTCGCGACGGCCACGTCGGCCGGCTCGACGCGCAGCAGCGCCGCCGCGGCCGTGGCCATGGCGAGGGCGTCGCGCTCGCCCTGGGGGCCGGTGCAGGCGTTCGCGTTGCCGGAGTTCACGACGATCCCGCGCAGATGCCCGCGGCCGACGTGCTTCTTGGTGACGATGCACGGCGCGGCGATGACCTGATTCGTCGTGAACACGCCCGCGGCGTGGCAATGATCGGTGGTCGACGCGATGACCGCGACGTCCAGCCGGGTGGTGCCGGCCTGCTTCACCCCGGCGGCGATGGCGCCGGCCACGAAGCCGCGCGCGAACGTCACGCCCTCTCCGCTCACGGCCACAGCGGCAGCGCCTCGAGCCCCTGTGCCTCCGGCAGCCCGCAGAGCACGTTGAAGTTCTGGATCGCCTGCCCCGCGGCGCCCTTGACCAGGTTGTCGATGACGCCGACGGCGACGAGCCGCCGGTTGTCCTCGTCCACCACCGCGTGCACCAGGCACCAGTTGCTGCCGAGCGTCGCCTTCGTCGGCGGGAACGAAGGGACGGCGCGCACGAACGGCTCCCCCGCGTAGTGCGTCGCGTAGGCCTCGCTCACCTGCGCCGCGGTGACGCCGTCGCGCAGCGGCGCGTAGCACGTCGCGATGAGCCCGCGGGTCATCGGGATGAGGTGCGGCGTGAACGTCAGGCGCGGCCGCATCCCGCCGAGCGTGGCGAGCTGCTGCGCGATCTCCGGCGAGTGCCGGTGCTTCGGCACGCCGTACGCGCGCACGCTCTCGTCGATCGTGCCGAAGAGGTACGCGTCGTCGACGACGTGGCCGGCACCCGAGACGCCGGACTTGGCATCCACGATCACGTCGGCGCCGATGAGGTCGCGCGCGGCCGCCGGCGCGAGTGCCAGGAGCGCGGCCGTCGGGTAGCAGCCGGGATTCGCGACGATGCGCGCCGCCGGAAGGGCCGGCCGCGCGAATTCGGTCAGCCCGTAGACGGACTCCGCGAGCAGCTCCGGCGCCGGATGGGTGTAGCCGTACCACTTCGGGTAGGCCGCGGGGTCCTTGAGCCGGAAATCGCTGCCGATGTCGATGATCCGCCGGCCGTCGGCGAGCCACCGGGGGGCCTGCTTCGCGGCCTCGCCCGCCGGGAGGGCCGTGAACACGACCTCGGCGTCGCCGACGTCGCTTCCGACGACGAGCGACTCCGGCGCGTCGTGGAGGTGCGGCTGCACGTTCCGGAGGGGCTCGCCCTGGTGGCTGCGGGCGACGGCCGCCACGATGCGCACGCCGGAGTGGCGCAGGAGGAGTCGCGCGAGCTCGCCGCCCGCGTAGCCGGTGGCCCCGACGATCGCGACCCGAGTGGGCATCCCGGAATTATGCAACCGACTGGATATTTATGCAACAGCCGTGCCACGGCACCGTGCCGGTGGTCGTGGTCGGACGGCTCCGGCCTAGGGAAAGATCCCGCGCTGCTCGATGGCCTTCGCCACCCGCTCCACGGCCAGGATGAACGCGGCCTCGCGGTACGTCGCGTCGTAGGTCTTGGCTTTCGCGAGCACCGATTCCATCGCCCGCCGCATGTAGATCTCGAGCCGGCGCTCGACCTCGTCGAGCTCCCAGTAGAACTGGGCCCGGCTCTGGACCCACTCGAAGTACGACACGACGACGCCGCCGGCGTTCGCGAGGATGTCGGGCACGATCGTGACCCCGCGGCCGGTGAGCATGCGGTCGGCCTCGGCCGTCACCGGGCCGTTCGCGCCCTCGACGATCACCTTCGCCCGGATGTCCGCGGCGTTGTCGGCGGTGATCTGCGCCTCGAGGGCGGCGGGGATCAGCACGTCGACGTCCATCGCGAGCAGCTCGCCGTTGCTGATCGGGGCCGCGCCCGGCAGGCCCTCGAGCGTGCGCTGCGAATTGCGCTTCACGTGCTCCATCGCCCTGGCGACGTCGATGCCCTTCGGGTCGGCGTAGCCGCCGCTCACGTCGGAGATGCCGACGATCCTGCAGCCGGCCTGCGACAGCGCGAGCGCGGCGAAGCTTCCGACGTTGCCGAATCCCTGGATCGCCACGCGCGTGCCCTCGATCGGCTTCCCCATCCGGCGGAGGAGCTCGAGGGTGACGAACGCGACGCCACGGCCGGTCGCCTCGTGGCGCCCGCGCGATCCACCGAGATCGACCGGCTTGCCGGTGACGACCTCGGGCGAATGCTTGCCGGTCATCATCGTCACGGTGTCGACGATCCAGGCCATCGTCTGGGCGTCGGTGTTCACATCGGGCGCCGGGATGTCCTGCTCCGGGCCGATGATCGGCAGGATCGCGACGGTGTAGCGCTTCGTCAGCCGCTCCAGCTCGCGGGTGCTGTACGTGCGGGGATCGATCGCGACGCCGCCCTTCGCGCCACCCAGGGGCAGGTCGGTGACCGCGCACTTCCAGGTCATGAGCATCGCGAGACCGGACACCTCGTCCAGGGTCACCGACGGGTGGAACCGGATGCCGCCCTTGCCGGGACCGCGTCCGGTCGAGTGCTGGACTCGATACCCGGCGAAGACCTCGAGGCTGCCGTCGTCCCGCACGACGGGCACCGACACGATGAGCGCGCGCTCGTTGGTGCGGAGGAACCGGTGCATGCCCGGGTCGAGCCCGAGCGCCTTCGCCGCCGCGTCGAGCTGTCCGATGGCGCCGGCGAGGAGCTCCGCGCCCGGATTCGCCGGATTCGCCGGATTCGCCGTGCCCGGCAGCCGCAACGCGCTCATGAACGTGACCGGGGCGAGTCGCTCACCGGCGCGAGCATATGCGCGTCAGGCGAACCGCTTGAGCCACCGCGCGAGCGGCGCGATCGAGCGTCCGACGGTGTACGCGAGGAACAGCCCGACGAGGAGGAGCGTGATCAGCAGCTGCGACTCCGGGAACTTCGGCCGAAGGAAGAGCGCGCCGCCGGTCGCGACGTCGACGGCGATGATCAGCGTCACCGCGACGCCCGTCGCGCCGATGGCCCGGCGGAACAGCCGGGGCGAGGCGAGATCGGTGCCCGCGAGGAGCGGCGATCCGCTCTGCCGGATGATGTAGTGGGCGATCGCGAGCGTGGCGATGAACGGTAGGAACACTCCGAGATACCGGCCGACGTCCGCTTCCATCCCCAAAACCTTCCCTCGCGCTGTCCGCAGTCTACCGAAGGTGCGCGCGTTCGAAGTCGTAGATCACGCGCACCGTCCCGCCGGCGAGGTCGCGACCCCGTGTCGAGAGGCGGTCGCCGCCGCTGAACACGAGCATCGTGTCGAACCCCTCCGCGCGCTCGGAGAACCCGACGGCGAGCGGAGCGACGTCGGTGACCTCGCTCCACAGGCGGTCACGCGAGATCAGGGGGAAGCCCGACGCCTCGTGAATGCCATCGGCGTCGATGACCGCGCGGGCGTAGGCCGACGGCAGCAGGGTGACGAGGGCCACCCCGGCGACGAGCGCGGCGATCCGGGAGCCGAGCATGAGGTGCGCGATCGCCCGGCGCGCGTTCGCCGCCAGGCCGGGCGAGCCGCGGTGCCAGCCGCGCAGGGTGCCGCGGGCCCAGGACAGCGCCGCCGGACCGAGCGCGAGCTGGACGACGGCGCTGGCGAGACCGGCGGACAGGGCGAAGGCCGCGACGACCACGCGCGGGTCGAAGAAGGCGATCCGCGGCATGAGGGCGAACGCGCCGGGCGCGGGCTCGAGGTGCGCCATCAGCTGCAGGATGGTCGGAAGGGACGGGAGGAGCACCAGGCCCACGAACCCGACGACCGCGGCGACGGCGAGCGGGACGACCGGGTCGTCGGCGTCCGCGAAGCCCTCCACCGTGCGATCGATCCCCAGGCCGAGCTCGTGCAGCGTGCCCGTGTTCGGCTCGAGCGCTCCGCCGCGTCCCGCTTCGAGCACGTCCGCGAAGAGCGTCGCGAGGGCGGGCTCCGCGACGCCGTCCAGGGCGACGCCCAGGTCGATGGATCCGGCGGGCAGGACGACGGTCACGTAGCCGCGGTTGACCGAGATGGCCCGGGCGTCGGCCCAGGGAATGAAGAGTGGCGCGAGCAGGCCGGTGATCCGGATGCCCGCTCCATCGAGCTCGCAGAGCCCATCGCGGTCACGGCGGCCGTCACGGATGCGGACGGCCTGGCGCACGGCGGCGTTCGGCAGGGCGTCGGCCACGCTCTCGGGCGGGGTCATGGCGGTCGGCTGAACGACCGCTCGGACGGGCGCCGCCGTCGGTACCGGCTCGTCGAGCACCCGGCCGAGCTCGGGCGCGGGGGCCTTCGGGCGCGCCGCGCGGACCATCTCGGGGAACAGCTCGGCGAGGCCGGGCTCGGGGGCCGGCGGGCCGAGGCCCATCCCGCGGCGGGCGTCGATCTGCCGCAGGACCTCGTCCGGCGGAGCCACCAGGACCGGCTCCGGGGCCGGCGGCGCCGCCTGGACCGGGGGCGAGGCAGGGGCGGGCTGGGCGAGCCCGAGCGCAATGAGCCGTTCGTCCACCTAGGTGGAACGGAGGGCTTCCCCCGGCGTCACGCGCTCGAACCGGAGGTACTCCCCCACGGCTGCCTGGGCGACGATCCCGAGGTCGGCCCCGATGACGGTGGCGATGATCGGGTACCCGCCGGTGGTCTGGTGGTCCGACAGGAGCACGATCGGCACGCCCCCGCGGGGGACCTGGACGGCGCCGGCGACGATCCCACAGCTCAGCAGCTCCTCGGCCGGGGCGGTCAGGGCCGGGCCCTCGAGCCGGACGCCCATCCGATCGCTCTCGGCCAGCACCGCGAACGGCGCGGAGAAGAACCGCTCCAGGCAGTCCGGCGCGAAACGCGCGTCATGCGGTCCGGCGACGGCGCGCACGACACCGGCGTAGCTCGGTGGGCGCGCCGACCGGCCCGCGCTCTCGACGCCCGCGGTCGACGGACCGAGCGGGAGCTCGTCGCCCGCGACGAGCGCCCGCGGCACCGGGCCGAGCGCGGCCGCGAGATAGGACGCGCGCGAGCCGAGGACGGGTGGCACCGCGAGCCCGCCGCTCACCGCGACGTACGCGAAGCGCGTGCGCGCCGAGCCCTCGACGACGATCTCCTCGCCCGGGCGCGCGAGGACGCTCGTCCATCCGGGCAGCGGGCCTCGCGTTCGCAGCCGTACGTCCCGACCGGTCGCGGTGACGACGCGGCGGTCATCGCAGCGGAAGCTGAACGGCAGGCCGATCACCTCGATGGCCGCGGCGTCGGGCGCGCATCCGGCGAGCTCGAGGGCCGCCGCGAACGCCGCCGGGTCGGCCGGCCCGCTGGGCGGGATGCCCTCGCGCGCGTGGCCGAAGCGACCGCGGTCCTGGATCGTCGCCCGCAGCCCCGGCACGCCGATGCGCATCATCGCGGCACGAACCTGAGGCGGTCGCCCGCGCGGATGAGCGCGGGGGGTTCGCGCGCCGGATCGAAGACCCGGACCTCGGTGCGTCCGATGAGCCGCCACCCGCCGGGCGAGTCCACCGGGTACACGAGGGTCTGCCCGTTCGCCACGCCGACGGCGCCGGCCGGCACCCGCCCGCGGGGCGACGGGAGGCGCGGCGCGTCGATGCGCGGATCGAGCATCCCGCAGTACGCGAGGCCGGGCATGAAGCCGAGGAAGAACGCCCGGTACTCGCGTCCGCTGTGCAGCGCGACGAGCTCAGGGACCGCGAGGCCCGAGCGCCGGGCGGTATCCGCGAGGTCGGGGCCGTCGTAGATCGTGGGAATCTCGATGAGCCGGCCGTCCGCCTTGCTCGTCGCCGGCGGAGGCTCGGCCGCGAGCGCCTTCGCCGCGCGGTCGGCGTCCGTCCACGACGTCCGTGCCGGGTCGAACGCGACGACGACGGACGCGTACGCCGGGATCGCCTCGCCCAGGCCGCGCTGCTCCCACGCGTCGGCGATCGCGCGGGCGCTGTCGATGACGAGCGGGTCGATCCGCTGGCCGAGCTCGATGAGGAACGCGCGATCGCCGAACGGCCGGACGGTCATCCCGTCCGGCGGATCGCGATGCCCGCGGACACGAGCGCCGCGCGCGCGGCACGCAGGATCGTCGCGGCGCCGGGCGTATCGCCGTGCACGCAGAGGGTGTCCACGGTCATCTCGAGGAACGCGCCGCCGCGGGCGATCACGCCGCTCCGCCGCACGAACCCGACCGCGCGCTCCGCCGCGCGCTCGGGATCGGTGATGAGCGCGTCGGGCTGGGCGCGCGACCGCAGCGTTCCGTCGGGCTCGTAGTGGCGGTCGATGAAGCCCTCGCGCGCGACGCGGAGTCCCTCGGCCCGCGCGATGCGCTCCACGACCGACCCCGGAAACACGAAGAGGGCGCACTCGGGGGCGCAGCGCTTCACCGCCCGGACGATCGCCGTGGCCACGTTCTCGTCGTGCTGCGCCGTGTTGTACAGCGCGCCGTGCGCCTTCACGTGGACCAACTCGGTCCCCTCGGACCTCGCGATCGCGCGGAGCGTCTCGATCTGCGAGATGAGATCGGCGGTGAGCAGGGCGGTCGGGATCTGCAGCGGTACCCGCCCGAAGTTCGCCGGATCCCGATACCCGGGATGGGCGCCGGGCGCGACCTTGCTGGCGATGGCCAGGCGGATGGTCTCGC
Source organism: Chloroflexota bacterium (assembly GCA_034666765.1). Taxonomy (GTDB): domain Bacteria; phylum Chloroflexota; class Limnocylindria; order P2-11E; family P2-11E; genus UBA4735. Next base: position 16,594 of record JAXDLF010000174.1, on the reverse strand, counting down.
GCATCGAGCGCTCGTCGCCGGCGTGCGCGCCGCACGCGATGCTCGCCGAGGTGATGAACGGCATGATCTCGGCGTCGGTGCCGGCCCCCTCCCCGAGGTCGGAGCTGAGGTCCACGGTCAGCATTGCGCATAGACGCTACAGCGGCGGTGATGCACGTGGCCAGCGAGCCGAGGCAGGTCCCCGGCCCCCCTTCTCAGACGAAGAGGGGCGCGAGGACCAGGGTGATCGTCGCGAGCAGCTTGATCAGGACGTGCAGGCTCGGGCCGGCGGTGTCCTTGAACGGATCGCCGACCGTGTCGCCGACGACGGCCGCGGCGTGGGCCGGGGTGCCCTTCCCGAGGGTCAGGCCGGCGGCGTCCTTGAGCATGCCCGACTCGATGTACTTCTTGGCGTTGTCCCACGCGCCGCCGCCGTTGTTGAGGACGGTCGCGAGGATCACGCCGGCCATGGTGCCGACCATCAGGAGGGCCGCTTCGGCCTCCGCCTTGAGGAGCACGCCGACGATGATCGGCGTGATGATGGCGATGACCCCCGGCGGGATCATGTTCTTGAGCGCCGACTGCGTGGTGAGGTCGACGACCCGCGCGTAATCCGGGCGCGTCGTGCCGGCCATGATGCCGGGATCCTCGCGGAACTGGCGGCGCACCTCTTCGATGATCGCGCTGGCCGACTTGCCGACCGCGCGGATCGCGAGGGCCGAGAAGAAGTACACGAGCATCGCGCCGATGAGGCCGCCGATGAACACGTCGACCTTGGCCAGGTTGACGGTGTCGAACGGCTTGCCGGTGATCTGGGCGACCTTGTCGAGGTAGGCGGAGAACAGGAGGAACGCGGCGAGGGCGGCCGACGCGACGGCGTAGCCCTTGGTGAGCGCCTTCGTCGTGTTGCCGACCGCGTCGAGGCGGTCGGTGCGCTCGCGGGTCTCCTCCGACGCGCCGGACATCGAGGCGACGCCCCCGGCGTTGTCGGTGATCGGGCCGAACGTGTCCATCGCGAGGATGAACGCGGCGCTCATGAGCATGCCCATCGTCGCGACGGCCGTGCCGTAGATGCCGCCGTGCGGCAGGCCGGTGAGCGTGCCCCACTGCTCGCCGAACCAGTGCGAGGCGAACAGCGCGATCGCGATGGTGATGACCGAGGAGAACGTCGTCTCGAAGCCGACCGCGAGGCCGGAGATGATGGTCGTCGCGGGGCCGGTCTTGGACGCCTCGGCGATCTCCTTCACCGGACGCCACGAGCCGGCGGTGTAGTACTGGGTGATGAAGACGAACGCGACGCTGGTGAGGATGCCGACGATGCCGGCGCCGGCGAAGTAGTACCAGCCACCGCGCTCGTTCAGCATGAGGTAGGTCACGAGGATCATGCCGAGCCCGGACAGGGTCGCGGTGATGTAGTAGCCGATGTTCAGCGAGCTCATCGGGTCGCGGGTCTCGCTGCCGCGCACCGTGAAGATGCCGATGACGCTGGCGACCAGGCCGAAGCCACGCACGACGAGCGGGAAGAGGATCCACGCGGGGTTCTTGGTCACCGCGAAGATCGCGACGCCGAGGATCATCGCGCCGATGTTCTCGGCCGCCGTCGACTCGAACAGGTCCGCGCCACGGCCGGCGCAGTCGCCGACGTTGTCGCCGACGAGGTCCGCGATGACGCCGGCGTTCCGCGGGTCGTCCTCGGGAATACCGGCCTCGATCTTGCCGACGAGGTCCGACCCGACGTCCGCGGCCTTCGTGTAGATACCGCCGCCGAGCTGCGCGAACAGCGCGACGAACGAGGCCCCGAAGCCGAAGCCGACGATCGTGAATGGCGCCTGCTCGGGATGCGCGAAGCCGCCGTAGGCGACGAACATGATGAAGACGCCGATGAGCGAGAGGCCGACGACGAGGATCCCGGAGACCGCGCCACCGCGGAGCGAGATCCGCAGCGCGTCGGCGACGCTGTGCTGCGCGGCCGCCGCGGTGCGGAGGTTCGACTTCACGGCGACGAACATGCCGACGATGCCGGAGGCCATCGAGCAGGCCGCGCCCACCAGGAACGCGATGCCGGTCTTGATCGCGAGCTCTTCCGGCCGAACGCCGGGCGCGGTCTCGAAGAAGTAGATGACCAGCGAGATGACGACCGTGCCGCCCAGGGCGAGGAGGGCGATCGTGCGGTACTGGCGCTTGATGAACGCGACCGCTCCCTCGTAGATCGCGCCCGCGACGTTCTGCATCTCGGGGGTTCCGGTGTCGGACCCGAGGACGTCGTAGGCGAAGTACGCGGCGACGGCGACGGCGACGAGACCGGAGATCGGGACGATCCAGAGCAGCGGATTGGTGGCGAAGGCGTCCAAGGGCGCGCGTCCTCCCATGCTGGAATTGACACAAAAAGAGAGCGCCCGCCCCGACGGAGGGGGCCGCAGCGCTACGCGAATACTACCCAGCGCCCGGTGGCGGCGCAAATCGCGGCGCCCGGGAACGCGTATCGTTCGACCGATGCCACCGCAGAAGGCCTCCAAGTCCGCCCCGAAGGCCGACGCCAGCGAGAAGGCCAAGAGCACCGACCGCGATTGGCTGACCACGGCCGAGCTGGCCGCGAAGATCGGCTGGCGGGAGCACGCGCTGCGGGACGCGCTACGCGGGAAAGAGCTTCCCGGGGTGCGCCGGACGTCCTTCGGCTATCACATCGACGCGAGTGCGGTGGACCAGATCAAGGCGACGCTCGGGCCGCCACCGCCGAAGGGGAACAGCAGCCAGAAGGCCAAGCCGGCCTAAGGAGCTCCGTGCGGGCGGTCATCTTCGACGTCGGCGGCACGCTCCTCCGCGAGGCACCGCTCATCGAGTCCGACGAGGCGGCCCGCGTGCGCCTCGATCGCCTGCGGCATGCCTTCCACGGCGACCGTGCCTGGTTTCAAGGCCTCGTGAGCTTCTTCTCCACCGATCAGCGCACCGATCCGACGCACCGCCAAGACACCCGGGGGCAGGTGCGCGATTACCTCGCGGCGCGGGGCGTGACCACGACCACCGATGACCTCGAGCTCGTCAGGTCGGCGTGTTGCCTTCCCGGGCCATCCATGGAGGCGATGCATGACGGTGCGCTCGATGCCCTCCGCCATGCTCGCGGGCGCGGACTCGGCATCGCGCTCTGCACGAACGTCTTCTGGCGGACCGGCGAGGATTCGCGCGCGGACTGGGCGGCCCGCGGAGCGGGCGAGCTCATCGACGCCCATGTCACGTCGATCGACGTCGGCTGGCTGAAGCCACACCCCGCGATGTTCGAGTCGGCGCTCTCCGCCCTCGGCGTCGACGCTGCCGACGCGGTCATGGTCGGTGACTCCGGAGCCAAGGACGTCGGGCCGGCCAAGCGGCTCGGGATGCGGGCGATCCACGTGAGGAGCAGCGACACCAGCAGCGCCGATCCACCGGCGGATGCGTGGATCGCGGACATCACCGGTGTTCCCGAGGCGCTCGATCGCTTGGACCTCTAGAGCTTCACGGCCCCGAGCTGCTGCATCTGACCCAACGTGTCATAGCTCGCGTGGATCTCCGTGACTTTTCCATCCACCACCCTGAACGTATCGATGCCCGTCACGGCGAACGCTTCACCCGTCGGGAGCAGACCCATGACCGTGCTGAGGAACGTCCCGCTCATCACGAAGCGGGTGCACACGCGCTCGCCGTCGGTGAAGGCTTCCTTGAACTCGAAGCGGATGTCCGGAAAGGCTCCTCTGAGCTGCATCGCGAAGTTCTGGAACGCCCGCCGGCCGCGGAGCACGTCGCCGCTGACGGTCGTGAACGTGACGTCTTCGGCCAGCACCTCGGCGGCTGCCTCCACGTCCCCCCTGCAGATGATGTCGTCGAAGCAGCGCCTCGCGATCGCGACCGGGTCGGTCGTCATGCGCGCTTGCGCAGCCTCGCCGGCAGGATCTGCAGCTCTTCGCGGTATTTCGCGACCGTGCGTCGAGCGAGGATGATCCCGTGATCGTTACGCAGTTTCTCCACGATCTCCTGATCCGAGTACGGGTGCGCGCGATCCTCGGCGTCGATGATGTTCTTGATCACGTCCTTCGTGCCGAGTGACGCGGTGAAGAAGAGCGAGAACGGCACGACCTGACCCGCGGGCAGGAGCACGTACTTCCCCGCGGTCGCGCGGCTCACCGTGGACTCGTGCATCCCGATCCGCTCGCCGACCTCCGCACGGGTGAGCGGGCGGAGGCTCTGGATGCCCTTCTCGAGGAAGTCGTGCTGGCACTCGACGATGACCTGCGTGATCCGCGCCATCGTCTGGCGGCGCTGGTTGATGTTGTCGATGAAGAACTTCGCGCGCGTGACGTACTCGCGGATGTGCTGCTTCTCCTTGTCGTCCATCGACGGCGCGTCGAGCTTCGCGGTGCGGGCGGCCTGGATCTGACCGACGAGCTGCCGGTAGACGGGGTTCACCTTCAGTGAGAACCGCCGCGACTCGATGACCTCGACCTCGAACTCGTTCTGCTCGTTCTTGACGATGATGACGTCCGGCCGGAGGGTGACCTGGCGCCCGCCGATGCTCGTCCCGTCCGGACCGGCGGCGAACGCCTGCGCGGGATACGGGTTGAGGTTGCTCTTGATGTAGTCCCACGCCGCCTGCACTTCGTCGCGCGAGATCCGCAACGCCTGCGCGACGTCGCCGAACTTGTGCTCGCCCAGCTCGCGGAAGTGCTCCGCGACGATGACGCGGGCATGCGGCGGCACGTCCTCGCCCGCCTCGGCGAGGTGCGCCATCTGGATGAGCAGGCACTCCTGGATGTCGCGCGCCCCAAGGCCCCAGGGCTCGATCGATTGGATGACCTCGAGCACGCGCTTCGCGTCCTCGAGCGACACCCGGCAGGCCGTGGCCGCGTCCTCGAGGCTGCCCTCGAGATATCCGTTGTCGTTGAGGTTGCCGATGAGGTACTCGGCGACGATGTGGAGACGCTTCGGCAGGAGCACCCGAACGTTCCATGACAGGTACTCCGCGATCGTCTGCTCGGCCTCCGCGCGGACGATCGGGTCGAACTCGTCGCCCTCCTCCTCGTCGCGGGCCATGAGGCTGGTGCCCTCGAGCGGCTCGCTCTCGCTGTACTGCTCGGCCGCACCGGCCTTCCCGGCTCCGAAGCAGTTCAGGCAGACGCGCCCGGTCAGGGGATTGCCGCACAGCGGGCAGACCTGCACCTCGTCCAGATCGAGTGCCGGGTTCTCCTCGAGCTCCTGGTTGATGACGTCCTGGAGCTCGAGCGACGACAGCTGGAGGATGTAGTTCGCCGCGATCTGCTTCGGTGTGACCTTCAGCTGCTGCTGAGGGAGAAGGCGCAGGTCCACGTGGCTTACGTTACCGCAATGGTCGTGACGGCTGAGCTTCCGCTCATCTGCTCCGCTGCCGCCCTCGCGCTCGTCGCACTACTGCTCTCCGTGCGCTGGAAGCCGCGCCTTTCGGCAGCCGCCGCGGTCGCCTTCGCGCTCGCGGCGACGATCGCGCCGCTCGCCTTCGCCGCCGCCATCGACCCGGCCCGGGCGGCTGGCCGCGCGCTCTGGGAATGGTCCGCCGCCGGTGGGCCGACGGTCCAGGCGAGCTACCGATTCGACGGCGTCGCCGCGGTCGGCGTCGCGGTGGGCGCCGCGTACGCCGCCGCCGGCCTCTTCGGCGCGGCGCGCGCCGCGCGGTACCACGCCCTGCTGCCCAGCGCCGTGCTCGGCATCGGCCTGTCCTTCTTCACGCTGGCGGTCACCGAGGATCTCATCGCCGGGACGGTCGTGCTGGGCGTGCTCGCGTCGATCACGATCCTCGCGACGCCGGCCGTCGCACCGCTTCCGGCGTCGGTCCGATTGGCCGCCTACCTCTCCGTCGGTGTGCAGTTCTTCGTCCTCGCGGCGTTGCTCCTGGGGCGGTTCGGCGGCCCGTCGTTCCGCTTCGACGCGATCGCGCCGAGCTCGGTGAGTCCGGGCGTGGTCCTCGCGGCCTCCATCGGTGCGGCCCTGTGCGCGGGCCTGTACCCGTTCATCCCGTGGCGCTTCCGCTCTCGCTGGCGCGGGCCCGACCTCGAACGGCTGCGCGGCGTGATCACGATGCCCGCCGGGGTCGGGGCGTCGCTGCTGCTCCTCCGGCTGCTCGGGACGACGCGGGGCGACGTGACGACCATCCCGTTGCCGGCGATCCCGCTCGAGTGGCGGTTGCTCGTCGCGGCCGCCGCGCTCGCGGGCCTCGGCCTCGCGGCGTGGCGTGCCGGAAAGGTGCCCGTCCGCGGCGCGATCGTCGCGGCGACGGCGGTCGCGCTCCTGGCCGGCTATCCGGCACTCCACTGGGCCCACCTCATCCTCATCGCCGCGCTGCTCAGCGTGCTCTACGCGGCGGCGGTCTCGCTCGCGCTACCCGATCAGTGGGATGTCGTTCGCTACGACGTGACGCTCGCGGCGTTCTGGGTCGCGCTCGCCGTGGGCACGCCGACGGCGCTCGCGGGCGGGCTGTTCATCCTCGTGGCGGACGCCTTCGCGGCCCTCGCCGAATCGGTGTGGACGCGGCCGCAGTGGAGCTTCGTCGTCATCATCGCCGGCACCGCGGCCACGCTCACCGGCCTGATCATCATCGGCTTCGGCGCGCTCGCGGCCGTGGACGCCGGCGCGCAGGGGATCGCCCTCGTCGCGTTGCTCGCGACCGCGCTGCTCGTCCTGGTGCACGTCGGCCGGCGGCTGGACGTGGCCGACGTGCCGCTCGCGCTCGACGCGCTGGCGGCGGCCGCCGGATTGGGGATCACCGCCATGATCGGGATCGTCGTCGCCGGTCCGCTGTACGAGGGCGTGACCTCGGCCTTCGGCCGGCCGTTCACGGCCACCGTCGCGAACGCGCCACTCGGCTTCCTCGCGGTGACCGCCATCGCGACGCTGCTGGTCGTGATCGCGCGCTCGGTCCGCCCGTTCATGCCGGATCTCGATCCGCTGACGGAGCGGCTCCGCCGCGTCACCGCGCTCGCCGACCCGGTGCCCGCCGGCCACGCCGCATTCGCGGCGCTGGACGCGGTCATCTCCCGCACGACCGCGGCGTTCGGGGTGTTCGAGCAGCGCGCCGGCATCTGGCTCGCGACGCTCCTGATCGTCGCGGTCCTCGTGTGGTCGGTGCGCTAGGTGCTGTATCTCGGGCTCATCGCGCTCGTGACGCTGGCCGCGAACAGCGCGACCCGCCTGCGGGTCATCGCGATCCTGTTCGTGGGCATCGCGGTCACCGCGGCCATCATCGCGGCCACGGCCGCCACGGGACCGCAGGTCGCGGTCACCGCGGCGGCGGGGCTCGCCGCGGCGGGCATCCTGTTCGTCGCGGCCCGCGACGCGACGTATGGCGAGGATCCCGGCTGGCGGCTCTGGCTCGGCACCTTCACCGCGGCGATCGTGACCCCGCTCGCGTACGCGTCGTTCCGCACCGTGACCGGCGAGCCGGCGACGCTACCGCTGCTCCAGGACGGATCCGGCGTGGTCCTCGAGGTCGCCGGCACCTGGCTCCTGTCGAGCGGCGTCGCGATCATGCTCACCGCGCGCAGCGCGGTGCGCGTCTCGCTCGCGGCCCTCATCCTGGTCACCGGCGTCCAGCTTCTCGCCCGGCTGGCCCCCGAGCCACGGCTCGCGACGACCCTCGTCCTCGCGTGGCTCGAGATCGTCGTCGCCCTCGCGGGCGCCTTCCTCATCGTCAACGAGCGCGTGGTCCGCGACGCGTGACGGTCGCGGCACCGGCGATCTTCCTCGCGCTCGCGGCGTGCGTGGCGTTCGCGCTGCGGAAGCGCGTCAACGAGGTGGCCTGGTTCAGCCTCGCCACGGTCGTGATGACGTTCATCGCGGTGAGCGTGACGCCCGTCGACACGGCGGCCCGGCTCCTCGACGTCGACCTGCGGGTCACCTCGCTCGGACGGCTGGCCGGGCTGGTCATCCTCGCGACGATCGGGATGCTCATCGTCGACGTGCTCCTCGACGAACCGGCCTACAACTTCTTCCCCACCGCCCTCCTGGTCGGCGCCGTCGCGCTCGGCGTGCTCGCGGTCGGCTCGCCGATGATCATCCTCGCCCTGCTGCTGCTCGGGCTGCTCGTGCCCGTCGGCGCGTTCACGTTCCAGGTGCACCACAACCGGAGCGTGGAGGCCGCGCTGCGGCACTACTCGTTCGTCGTGCTCGGCGGCTCACTGGGCCTCGGCGCGCTCGCGGTGGCCGCGGGCCTGCCGAAGGATCAGCCCGCGCCGACGGTCGTCCTCCTGATGGTGCTGCTGTTCGTCTCGTTCGCCCTGATGCTCGCGGCGATCCCGTTCCACACCCACGCCGCGCTCCTCGCCGGCGAAGCCCCCGCGTCGGCCCTCGCGCTCTACTTCGGCGTGCTGGTGCCGCTGACGTTCATCGCGTTCGCCGAGATCCTCGCGGGCAGCGGCCTCCTGCCGGCGATCGTGCAGGTGAGCCGCGTCCAGGACCTGCTGGTCGCGATCGGCCTGACCTCGGCCTTCGGCGGCGCGCTCCTCGCCGCCGGAGCCAACGATCTGCGGCGGCTGGTCGTGTACGCGGTGATCTCGAACCTCGGCTCGGCCCTCGTGGGGATCGCGACGCTGTCCGGGCCCGGGATCATCGGGGGCATCGCGACGGCGCTCGTCACCGGCGCCTGCGCGACCCAGCAGCTGCTGGCCGCGGGCACGCTCGAGCGGCGCGCGGCCGGCGATCAGCCGAACGCGGCGACCGCGCCGCTCGCCGCGGCGGTGTTCATCGCCGGCGGCATCGCGATGATCGGCGCCCCGCCGCTGGTCTCGTTCCCCGGCCACTTCTTCGTCGACCTCATCGCCTACGCCGTCTCGGGCCTCGCCGGGAGCACGCTCGTGGCCTCGGCGATCCTGCTGCTCGTCGCGCAGCTGCGCGCCGGCGTGCGGCTCTTCGCCGGGACGCCCGAGGACTGGCACATCGAATCACGGCCGGTGGCCGGCGTGCTCGGCTCGATCATCTTCCTCGCGCTGCTCGCCGGCGGCCTCGCGCCGGATGCGTTCCTCCGGCCGATCGCGGAGTTCGCCGACGAGTTCCTGAAGGTCCTCCGGCCGCTCTAGCCGTGCAGGGTGGCGAAGCGGTTCGTGACGTCGATGAGATTCGCGAGCTCGAACGGCTTGCTCAGGTACGCGTCGGCGCCCAGCTCGGCGGCCCAGCGCTTCGCGCTCGAGCCGGCGGTCATGATGACGATGGGGATCCGCAGGCCGCGCTCGCGCATCGCCGCGACGAAGCCCTCGCCGTCGAGGACGGGCATGTTCATGTCGAGCAGCACCACCTCCGGCTCCGCCTCCTCGACGAGGCGTAGCGCCTCGGAGCCGTTCGCCGCGGTCACGACGCGGAAGCCGTACTCCTCGAGGATGTCGCGGATCATCTCGACGATCGCCGGCTCGTCGTCCGCGACGAGCACGTGCCGTGCGCCCGCCGCGCCCTGGGCCGCCCGTGCCCTGTCACCCAGCCTCGTCCGCTGGACCGCCGCCGCGCCCGGGTCCCACGCGGCGAGCCAGGATCCGACGTCCGACGGTGGCATCGGGAGCGCGATGTGATAGCCCTGCGCGACATCGCAGCCGAGGGCGCCGAGCAGCTCCCAGGTCTCGCGATCCTCGACCCCCTCGCCCACGACCTCGAAGCCGAGATCGTGGCCGAGCGCGATCGTCGCCCGGACGATGGCCTCGCGGCGGTGGTCGGTCGTCATGGGGATGACGAATTGGCGGTCGATCTTGACGGCGTTCACCGGCAGCGTGGCGAGGTGGCCGAGCGACGAGTACCCGGTGCCGAAGTCGTCGATCGCTACGACGAAGCCGAGTCGCCGCACCTCGTCGACGGCTTCCAGCGTCCGCTCGGGGTCGTGCATGAACGTGCTCTCGGTGATCTCGAGCTCGAACCAATCCGCGCTCGCGCCCCGGCTCTTCAGGAACGCGGCGAGGCGGTCCGCGAACAGCGGGTCCTGCATGGTCTGGATGCAGATGTTCACCGCGACGCGGAGGTCCGGGAGCTGCCGCCGCCATTCCGGGAGCCAGTCGGCCGCCTGGCGAAGGACCTGGAACGCGAGGGCCGTCGCGGCGCCGGAACGTTCGGCCAGCGGGATGAAGCTCGCGGGTGCGATCTGCCCCCGGACCGGATGCTTCCAGCGGGCGAGGGCCTCGAGCCGGACGACCTTCCCGCTGCGGAGGTTCACCAGCGGCTGCAGGGCGATCGTCACGTCTCCGCGGGCGAGGGCCTGCTCGAAATCCGCGGGCGCCAGCGTCGTGGCGACTTGCAGCATTGCGGACTTCATATGGGCACGTACGCTGCGCGGGCAACCGAGTTTTCCGGTAATTCGGTTCCAACGGCGTCTCAGGTAAGTCCTATTTAGTCCCGGGCTGTCCCTGGTTACCGGAACCGGACAACTTCGTACGGTCGCGACACGGTCAGCTCGGGGCGCCCTCGTCGGTCAGCCACCGCTCGACGTCGCGGGTGTACGAGACGACGCCCTCGGGGAACCAGAGTGCGATCTCGGCGGCGGCGGTCTCCGGTGCGTCGCTCGCGTGCACGAGGTTGCGAAGTCCGACGAGTGCGTAGTCGCCGCGGATCGTGCCCGGCGCGGCCTCGTGCGGGCGGGTCGCGCCGACCATCGCGCGCACGACCGCGATCGCGTTCGGGCCTTCGAGCACCGCCGCGACGACGGGCGATGCGCTGATCGTCTTGACCAGGTCGTCGTAGAAGAACTTCCCCTTGTGGACCGCGTAGTGCCGCTCGGCCAGCGCCCGCTCGACCTTCACCAGCCGCAGGGCCGCCAGCCGCAGGCCGCGCCGCTCGAAGCGGGCGAGGAGCTCGCCGGCGATCGCGCGCTGCACCGCGTCCGGCTTCAGCACGACGAGGGTCCGCTGCACGTTCTCGGTCACGAGGCCTTCTCCATCTGCCGCTCTTCGTCGGCGCCGGGTGCGTTCAATTCGCTCACGGTCGCGCGCGGACCGACGGCCGCCAGATACGCGAGCTCGGGCCGCAGGTAGCGCTGCGCGACGCGCTGGATGTCGGCGGCCGAGACGCCGTCGATGATGGCGATGAGCTCCTCGACGCTGCGGATGCGATCCAGGAACAGCTCCTGGCCGGCCAGCCAGCTGGAGACTCCGCGCGAGTGCTCGAGCCGGAGCTCGATGCGCCCCTTCGCGAAATCGCGGACCCGCAGCAGCTCCGCTTCGGGCACCGGCTCCGCCCGGAGCCGCGCGACCGCGGCGAGGGCCGCGGTCACCGCCGCGCGCGCGCGGGTCGGGGCCACCCCCGCGGAGATGACGAGGTGGCCCGCGTCCGAGTAATTCGAGACGTACGAGTGCACGTCGTATCCGAGGGCCCGCTTCTCACGGAGCTCCAGGAAGAGTCGAGAGGACATGCCCTCGCCGAGGATCGCGTTGAGCATGTCGAGCGCGAACTTGTCCGGGTGCACCTGCGGGACGCCCCGCCAGCCGATGCACACGTGGGCCTGCTCGCCGCGCTTCCCGAGCGTCCGGGTCCGGGTCCGTCCGGCGCGTGGCGCCGGCCGGTTCGTGATCGGCGGGCGCGCCGGCAGATCACCGAATCGCGACTCGACCGCGGTGATCGCCTCGGCCTCGTCGATCCGCCCCGCGATCGCGACGACGATCCGCTCGGGCGCGTAGTGCGTCTCCATGAACTCGCGCAGCCCCGGTGCGGAGAGGCCGAGCACCACCGGCTGGCGGCCGGCGATCTCCCAGCCCAGCGGATGGTTCGGGTAGAGGAGCTCGTCGATGAGGGTGTGCACCCGGTCCTGGGCCTGGTCGCGATACATCCGGATCTCCTCGACGATCACGTTGCGCTCCGACTCGACGTCGCTCTCGCGCAGGAGCGGCGCGCGGACCATGTCGGCGACGACGTCGAGGGCCAGGAGGTAGTGGCGGGCCGGGACGAACGACGAGAAGACCGTGGCCTCCTTGTCCGTGGACGCGTTCACCGAGCCACCGACACCTTCGATCTGCTGGCTGATCTCCGACGCGCTCGGCCGGATGGCGGTGCCCTTGAAGACCATGTGCTCGAGGAAGTGGCTGGTCCCGGCATCCGCCTTGGTCTCGGCGCGCGAGCCGACGCCGACGTACACCGCGATCGATGCCGAGCGCGCTTCGGGCATGTCCTTCACCAGGACCCGCACGCCGTTCGGCAGGACGACGCGCTCGTATCGCATGGCTACGACGCTAGCAGGACGGGGCTACTCGGCCGCGTTCCACGCTCCATACGAGATGACCAGATCCGCGCCGGCGCGGCGCGATGCGGCGAGCGTCTCGCGCTCGGCCGCCGGACCGTCGAGGTCCTCGGCCGCGGCGACGAACGCCGCGTGCTCGTCGGCGGTGTGGAACGAGATGAGCGGGCGCCGCACGAGCGGCTTGAGCCCGGCGACGATGTCGAGCGTCGCGGTGCCCGGCTTCACGACGACCGCGTCGGCGCCCTCGGCGACATCGCGCAGGGCCCGGGCGCGCGAGGCGCTCGGGTCGTCGGCCGCGAGCAGGGGCACCGCGCGCTCGCGGATCCGCGTGGCATCCACCAGGACGCGGTGCATCGAATAGAGCGTGCTCTCGAGCTTCGCCATCGCCGCCACCGGGACGCCGTCGTGCTCCCCCGCGAGGGCCCGGCGCAGCGCGCCGACGCTGCCGTCGAGCATGCCCGACGGGATGAGGAGATCGGCGCCGGCATCCGCGTGGGCCACGGCGATCTCGCCGAGGCGCTCGAGCGTGCCGCCCACGTCGGCACCGCCGTCGCGGAAGAGGACGCACTGGCCGTGCTCGGTGTACGCGCACACGCACACGTCGGTCGCGATGCCGAGCTCGGGCACCGCCTCCTTCAGCGCGCGGATCGCGCGCGGCACGATGTGGTCGCGCTCACTGGCGATGAACGCGCGGGCATCCTTGCGGTCCGACGCGCCGAAGAGGAGGAGGCCGGCGAAGCCGGCGGAGGCCGCGCTGCGCGCGTCGCGGACGACCTCGGTGAGCGAGAGCCGCTCCAGGCCGCCGGTACCCTCGATCCGTTCGCGGTCCTCGACCGAGGCCGAGACGACCACCGGGAGGATCATCCGCGACGCCAGCCCCTCGCCCCGCAGGCCGCGTTTCCACACGGGATGCTCGGCAAGCGGACGGCGCGCGACGGTGTTCCCGCCGATATCCTGGCCCATCTCCTCATGGTAGTGACGCCCCAGTAGCATTCCTCGTGGTGACGCACCTTCGCCCGCTCCTGGCCGTCATGCTCGCCGCGTCGCTCCTCGCGGCGTTCCCGCAGGCCGCGAGCGCGGACGACGCGAACCTGGCGCTGCCGGTTCGCGCGAACGTCGGGCCGATGCGGCATCTCTGGCAGTCGCTCAACAACTGCGGTCCGGCTGCGGTGGTCATGGCCCTCTCCACCCTCGGCGTCACGGCGGATCAGGAGGAGGCGCGGCTCGCGCTGCGTGGCCCGGATGTCCGCCGTGGCATGGGCCCCGCTCCCGTCGACCCCTGGGTCAACCGGCTCTACGGCCTCCGGTCGGTGTCGCGGATGAACGGGACGATCGATCTCATGAAGCACTTCGTGGCCAACGGCTTCGCGCCGATGGTCACCCAATGGATGCAGGATCCGACGATCTCGCGGATCGCCCACTGGCGGACCGTCCGCGGCTATGACGACGACCTGGCGGTCTTCTACGTGAACGATCCGATGCTCGGTGCGAACGTGCCGCTGTCGTACGAATGGTTCAACGCGAACTGGCAGCCGTTCAGCTACCGCTGGATGGTGCTCTATCAGCCGGCGGACGCGGGGCGCGTCCAGGAGATCGTCGGCGCCGACTGGACCGAGGCCGGCATGCGCGACCGCTTCTACGCCCGCGCGAAGGCCGACGCGTACGCGCAGAACACGAGCAGCGCGTGGCTCACCTACGGCGAGGCCGCCTACCAGGACGGCTGGTTCGCCGAGGCGGTCGCGGCGTTCGAGCGCGGGATGCAGCTCGGGTCCGCCACCGGGGTGTTCACCGTGCGCAGCAGCTACCCGCAGGCGCTGCGGGCGGTCGGCCGGCAGACCGAGGCCGCCACCGCGGCGGCGGCGCTCGCGAACCTCACCACGACGCCGGCGGCGGTCGTGCAGTCACCGGACAGCTACGCCCTGTTCATCGCCTTCCGCCGGGCCCACCAGAACGACAACGTCGCGCTGTCCGAGTAGCTAGACCAGCACCTCGCGCGCGCGGAGGAGCCGCTCCCCCGCCTCCCGCAGCACATCCTCGGTCTTGCAGAACGTGAACCGGATGAGGCCGCGCCCGAGCTCCGGCTTCGAGAAGAACGACGATCCCGGGACGGCGGCCACGCCGACCTCGGCGACGAGGCGCCGCGCGAACGTGACGTCGTCCAGGCCGAAGCCCGAGATGTCGCAGAGGATGTAATACGCGCCCTCCGGCAGCCGCGGCCGGAATCCCGCGCGCTCGAGCGCGGCGAAGAGCGTGTCGCGCCTCGCCCGGTAGTGGACCGAGAGGTCCCGGAAGTACGGCGCCCCGAGGCCCAGGCCGGCGGCGACCGCCTCCTGGAGCGGCGCCGGCGCGCCGACGGTGACGAAGTCGTGGACTTTGCGGATGCCGCTCGAGAGGTGCGGCGCCGCGACGATCCACCCGACCCGCCAGCCGGTCACGGAGAACGTCTTCGACGCGCCGGAGATCGTCACGGTGCGGTCGGCCATCCCATCGAGCGTCGCGAGGGGAAGGTGCGGCCCGCCGTACCGGATGTGCTCGTAGATCTCGTCGGTCACCGCGATGACGTCGTGCTCGCGGCAGAGTCCGGCGATGAACTCGAGCTCGTCCCGAGTGAAGATCCGGCCGGTCGGATTGTTCGGCGTGTTCACGATGATCGCCTTCGTCCGCGCGGTGAAGGCGGCACGCAGCTCGTCGCGGTCGAACGTGTACTCCGGCGGGCGCAGCGGCACGAACACCGGCGTCGCGCCGCAGATCGCGGCGGCCGGGCCGTAGTTCTCGTAGAACGGCTCGAGCACCACGACCTCGTCGCCGGGGTCCACGATCGCGAGCAGCGTCGAGACCATCGCCTCGGTCGCGCCACAGGTGACCGTGAGCATCGTCTCCGGGTCGACGGCCAGCCCGTAGGTCTCGCCGTAGCTCGCGGCGAGCGCGTCGCGCAGCGACTTGCTGCCCCAGGTGATGGCGTACTGGTTGATGTCGGCGTCGATGGCACGCTTCGCGGCGTCCTTCAGGAGGGCCGGAGCCGGGAAGTTCGGAAACCCCTGGGCGAGGTTGATGCCGCCGTGCGCCGCGCAGAGGCGGGTCATCTCGCGGATGACCGACTCGGTGAATCCCTCCGTGCGGACCGCGAGGGCGCGCCGGGACAGCTTCAATAGCCGACCGCTCGATCGACGAGGTTGAGCATCGGCTCGCCGGCCTTGAACCGCCGGACGTTCTCGGTCACGAGGGCCAGGCTGCGCTCGCGCACCCGGGGCGACGAGTTCGAGATGTGCGGCGTGAGGATCGCGTTGTCGAGCGCCCAGAGCGGGCTGTCGGCCGCCAGCGGCTCGGTCTCGAACACGTCGAGCGCCGCCCCGCCGATCCGCTTTTCCCGCAGCGCCGCGATGAGCGCCGCCTCGTCGAGGATCGGCCCCCGGGCGATGTTGATGACCCAGGCGGCGGGCTTGAGCGCGCGCAGGATCTCGGCCGAGACCATCCCGCGGGTCTGCGGCGTGAGCGCAGCGGTCACCGCGAGATAGTCGGCCTGGGGCGCGACCTCGGCGAACCGCTCCGGTGCCACGATCCGGTCGACGCCCTCGACCGGTCCACGGGCGTCGCGGCGGACGGCGATGACCCGCATCCCCACCCCGCGAGCAAGCCGGGCGAGCTCGCCACCGATGCTGCCCATCCCGAGGATGAGCAGGGTCGCGTCGCGGACCTCGGCGTGCGGCACCTCGCGCTGCCACTCGTGCCGGCCCTGCGCGGCGAGATGCTCGGGCACGCGCTTCGCCGCCGCGAAGACCATCGCGATGACGTGCTCCGCGATCGGCACGTTGTAGGCGCCGGTGTTGTTGGTCAGGAGGACGCGCTCGTACCTCGCCATCTCCGGGACGTGCCGGTCGACGCCGGCCGAGAAGGTGTGCACCCAGCGGAGCTTCGGCGAGCCGGCGAGGACCGCGCGCAGGCGCTCGGCGCTGAATCCACCGAACGCGGCCTCCGCCTCGGCCGCCGGGCCGAGCTCGTCACCCTGGACGGCGACGATCCGGTCCCCGGGGAGCGCGGCGCGAAGGGTCTCCGCCGTCGGCATCGACGACCAGCTGCCGAAGAGGGCGATGGTCGTCACCGGTACGCCGCCGCGGACGCCGACGGAGGGATCTGCATCTGCTCGCATACTAGCCAGCCGATGTGGTTCACCGGCACGCTGCTGAACTTCGTGACGGTGCTCGCGGGCGGGCTGCTCGGGATGTTCCTCGGCGATCGCCTCCCGCCGCGCCTCCGCGAGAACGTCGTGGCCGGGGTCGGCCTGTTCGTGCTGGTCATGGGAGTGAAGTTCGCGATCGACACCGCGAGCCTCCTCTATCTGCTGGGCGCGATCCTCATCGGCGGGATCATCGGCTCGCTCGCCGGGCTGGAGCGCCGGCTGAACGACGTGGGCGCCGC
>JAXDLF010000173.1:0-6592 GCA_034666765.1 Chloroflexota bacterium | reverse complement strand
ACGACCGGCCGGGTGTCGAACGCCTCGACGACCGCGCCGAGCCGCCGCGCCGTCGCGATGGCCTGGAGGCCTGCGACGCCGGCGCCGAGCACGAGAACGCGAGCGGGCGTCACGGTGCCGGCGGCGGTGGTGAGCATCGGGAAGAACCTCGGCAGCGAGTTGGCCGCGACGACGACGGCCTTGTAGCCGGCGATGTTGCTCTGCGACGACAGGGAATCCATCGGCTGGGCCCGGGTCACCCGCGGGATCGCATCCATGCTGAGGGCCGTCGTGCGCTTCGCCGCGAGCGCGCGCACGGTCTCCGTGTTGGTGAGCGGCTGGATGGTGGCGATGAGCGCGGCACCCTCGCGAAGGACGGCGATCTCGTCGGCCGACGGCTTCTGCACCTTCACCACGAGGTCCGCGCCGAAGGCGGCGTTGCGGTCGGCGACCGTCGCGCCGGCCTTCCGGTAGGCCTCGTCGTCGTGCCCGCTCCCGGTGCCCGCGCCCGATTCGACGACGACCGCGGTCCCGGCCTTGGTGAGCTTGCCCACGGCTTCCGGCACGAGCGCCACGCGCCGTTCGCCGGGCACGGTCTCTCGCGGCACTCCGACGTTCATCTGATGGCGAAAAGTTAGCAGGTCAACGCGTCGGTCGTGTCGCGGCTAGCGCGCGGCTGCGGTCTCCTCCGCGAGCCCGAACGCCGCCCGCGCGTCCGCCATCGGGAGCTGCCAGATGATCGACGCCCAGGCCTGGGTGAACCCGAGCTGGGTGTTGATCCCGAGCATCTGCGCGTTCGTGTTCGCGTTGCCGGTGCGGATGAGCGTCGCCTTCGGCCGCTCGCGCAGGATCCGTTCGAGCATCGCGGCCTTCATCCAGAGGCCGAGCCGGTGGCCGCGGTGCGGGTCGATGACCGCCGTGCCCTGCTGCCAGATGACCCACGGCTGCTTGGGGTCGTAGGTCACCTCGGTGAAGCCCGCGCCCAGCCCGGTGGCCTCGTGCACCGCGACCAGGAGCCACCACTCGACGCCGACCTGGGTGAACCAGTTCTCGCGGTCCCGGACCTGCTCCTCGGTGAGCTTCCAGTCGGCCATCTTCAGATCGCCCTTCGGGGCGTCGTTCATCCCATTCGACGAGTCGAGATACGCGCGCATGAGCGTCTCGGGCACGACGCCGTCGGCGCGCTCGAGGCGGTATCCGGCCGGGTTCAGGGCCGCCCACGCGGCGACCTGCGCCCGGTCGACCGACGCGAGATCCAGCTGATTCGTCTTCATCGGCAATCCCGGCTGGGCCTTCGCGTCGCGAAGGAACGCCTCGCCGGCCGGGACGCGGTCGTTCGACATCCCCATGAACACGATCTCCGGGTGCCGGCCCTCGCACGCGAGCGCGAACTCGCGGAACATCGCCGTGCCGATGCCCTTGCGGCGGTGCTCGGGGTGGACCTGCATCTCGCACCAGATGAGGTGCGCGTTCTCGGGCTCGTTGGTGCTCTGGCCGCCCCCGATCCAGCCCACGACCGTGCCCGCGGCGTCGCGAGCGCGGATGCGCGCGCTCCACTGGTTCGCCGGCTTCGAGCGCAGCCGCGCGAGGATCGCGGGCAGGGGCCGCGCCGGCTCTTCCGGGACCATCTCCTGGCTCATGACCTGGAGGAGGCGCGCGATCGCCTCCTGCTCCGCTTCGGGGAGCTCGGCGGGATCGACGCGGTCGATGCGGTAGCCCGGTACGTCCATGGGCGGAAAGACTATCCGCGCCCTCCGGCGGGACCATCAACCGCGGTACGTTCGCGCTAGCATCGCCGCCGCGACCACGGGGGAGGGCGATGGCGACGACGGGGACGACGCTCATCACCGGCGGAACGATCGTTACAGCGGCCGACATGTACAGGGCCGACGTGCTCATCGACGGGGAGAAGGTCGCGGCGATCGGCACGGACCTCAAGGCCGCGGGCGCGAGGCGGATCGACGCGCGGCGCCGGTACGTCATACCCGGCGGCATCGACGTGCACACCCACATGGAGCTGCCCTTCGGCGGCACGATGGCCTCGGACGATTTCGAGACCGGGACCACCGCCGCGGCGTTCGGCGGCACCACGACGATCGTCGACTTCGCGGTCCAGGGCTTCGGGGAGCCGCTCGAGAAGGCGCGCGACCTGTGGCTCGCGAAGGCCCGCGGGAAGGCGGTGGTCGACTACGGGCTGCACATGATCGTGCGCGACGTCTCGGACGCGGTGCTGCGCGAGATGGGGACCATGGTCCGCGAGGGCATCTCGAGCTTCAAGCTCTTCATGGCCTATCCCGGCGTGTTCATGGTCGACGATGCCGCGATCTTCAAGGCTCTCGTGCGCAGCGCGGAGATCGGCGGGCTCATCTGCATGCACGCCGAGAACGGCGGGGTCATCGACGTCCTCGTGAAGAAGGCCCTCCGGGCGAAGCACACCGAGCCGAAGTGGCACGCCCTCACCCGGCCGCCCGAGGCCGAAGGTGAAGCGACCGGACGCGCGTTCGCGCTCGCGGAGATGGCGGGCGGGGTGCCCCTGTACATCGTGCATCTCTCGGCCGCGCAGGCGTTGGCGCAGGTCCGGCTGTTCCGCGACCGCGGGTTGCCCGCCTACGCGGAGACGTGCCCGCAGTACCTGTTCCTGAGCTACGAGCGCTACGAGGAGCCCGGATTCGAGGGCGCGAAGTACGTGATGTCTCCGCCGCTGCGCGAGAGATGGCACCAGGACGAGCTCTGGAAGGGTCTTCAGCGGAATGACCTGCAGGTCGTCTCGACCGACCATTGCCCGTTCTGCATGAAGGAGGGCTTCCGGGGGCTGCCGAAGCAGAAGGAGCTCGGCACGGGCGACTTCTCGAAGATCCCGAACGGCGCGCCCGGTGTCGAGACGCGCCTGGCGCTCCTCTTCGACGGCGGCGTGGCCCAGGGCCGGATCACCGCGAGCCGCTGGGTCGATCTCTGCGCGACGACGCCCGCGAAGATCATGGGGCTCTTCCCGCGCAAGGGGACGATCGCCGCCGGCAGCGACGCGGACCTCGTCCTGTGGGACCCGATCGCGACGCAGACGCTCTCGGCGAAGACCCACCACATGCGCGTGGACTACAACCCGTACGAGGGCCGCACGGTGAAGGGCAGGGCGACCACCGTGCTTTCGCGCGGCGAGGTGATCGTCGCGGACGGGAAGTTCCTCGGGAAGAAGGGCCGCGGGAAGTTCCTGAAGCGCGGCAGCCCGCTGCTGCAGACCTAGTGGTCGCCGCGCACCCGCTGGACCATGTCCTCCGCCACGGCTCCTGGGCGAACGTCACGCTCCTCGAGTTCTGCCGCGAGCTCGATCCCGCGAAGCTGGAGGTGAGTGCGATCGGCACGTTCGGCACGCTGTACGGGACCCTGCAGCACCTCGTCGGCGCCGAGCAGTGGTACGTCCAGCTCCTTACCGGCGAGCTGCTCGGTCGCCGCCGGATCCGCAGAGACGAGCGGCAATCGCTCGACGACCTCATCGCGACCGCCACGGCCGTCGGCGCACGGCTGCTGTCCGTCGCGGCGACCGACGACGTCACCCGGCGGATCGAGATGAACGACGGGCGCCGGTCCACCGTCGGCGTGATCCTCGCGCAGCTCGTGCATCACGGGAACGAGCACCGGACGCAGGTGACCACGATCCTCGGCGCGAACGGCATCGAGCCACCGCCCGTGAGTGGGTGGGGCTACGGCCGCGCAGCCGGCATCTCGGAGGCAGAGGAATGAGCGATCTGGCCGTCCCCATCGAGTACGACAACTGGGCGACCGACAAGGTCGCGCGGTTCTGCGCCGGGCTGTCGTCGCAGCAGCTCGGACTGACCACACCGGGCACGATGGGCACGGTGCGGGCGACCCTCATCCACCTCGTCGCCGCGAAGGAGCGCTACGCCGCCGCGCTCCGGGGCACACCGCCGCCCGACGATGCCGTCCGCGAGACCACAACGACGGATCTCGGCCACGTCGTCGCTCGGGCGACGGAGCTGAGCGACTGGTTCGCGGGCTTCGCGAAGGGCGACATCGATCTCGATCGGACCGTCGAACGGCGTGGTGCCGACGGTGCGGTCCAGCAGATGCCGATGCGCATCCTCATCGCCCAGTTCCTCCACCACGGCAACGAGCATCGGGCGCAGCTCGGCTCGATCTTCGGGGCCCACGGCATCGAGCCGCCGCACTACTCGGCGTTCAATTGGGGGAGCGAGCTGGGACGGATCAGCTAGCGGCGGGCTCGCGCATCGCGGTCACGGCGAACGCCGGCACCGGCTGGTGGAATCCCTTGAGCTCGAGGTCGCCGACGGACGCGGTCTCCACGGCGTCCTCGACCGCGGCCTGCACGCGATTGCTGATCAGGATCTGGCCGCTCTTCGCCGCGGACGACAGCCGCGAGGCCTGGATGACGACCATGCCCACGGCGCCGTAGTCGAAACGGCCCTCGAAGCCGATGCGGCCCAGCGTGGCGTAGCCGACGGCGATCCCGATGCCGAGGCCGAGCTCGTACCCGCGCTTCTTCCAGCCCGACTGGAGGTCCGCGAACCGGGTCCGCATCGCCAGGGCCATGCGCGTCGCCTGGAGCTGCGGCTCCGGGATCGGCACCGGATCGTTGAAGAACACCATGATCCCGTCGCCGGCGAAGTGCTCGACCGTGCCCTCGTGATGGAAGATCGTCTCGCCCATGGCCGCGTGGTACGCGCGCAGGACGCCCAGGGCTTCCTCCGGCTCCGCGGTCTCCGAGAACCGCGTGAAGTCACGCAGGTCGGCGAAGACGACGGTGATCTCGCGGCGATGCCCCGCGAGGAACTCGTCGGCTCCATGCGACACGACGAGGTCCGCGATCTGCGGGGACAGGAATCGGCGCAGCCGGCCGAGCCGGCCGAGCTCGTCCACCTGCTCCTGCACCCGCTCCTCGAGCGTGCGGTTCCAATCGGCGAGCTCGGCCTTCTGCCGCTCGATCTCGTCGTGATAGGTCTTCACGCGCAGCAGCGAGCGGACGCGGGCCAGGAGCTCGGGTTGGTCGAAGGGCTTCGCGATGAAATCGTCGGCGCCGGCGTCGATGGCCTTCACCTTCTCCGGGAGGCCACTGGCGGTGACCATGATCACCGGAAGGAAGCTCGTCTTCGGGTCCGCGCGGAGCCGGCGGCACACCTCGTAGCCGTCGATCCCCGGCAGCATGATGTCGAGGAGGACGAGGTCGGGCTTCGTCTTGAGCACCTGGAGCAGGGCGTCCTCGCCCGTGGCCGCCGTGACGACCTCGAAGCCGTTGGGTGTGAGCACCGCTTCCAGCAGCCGCAGGTTCTGCGGGACGTCGTCGACCGCGAGGATCTTCGTCATTGCCCCGCGTGCAGGTAGCCGCGGACCTGCGCCGGGAATTCCTTGATGTCGATCGGTTTGGAGATGAAGCCGTCGAAGCCGGCTTCATCGAAGCGTTCGCGGTCGCCGGACATGACCGACGCGGTCAGGGCGACGGTGGGGATGTGTCTGGTCCGCTCGTCCGCGCGGATACGTTTCATCGCGGCGATGCCGTCGATCCCCGGTAGTTGGATGTCCATGAGCACGAGCGCCGGAAGGTGCTGGAGGCTCATCGTGATCGCCGTCTCGCCGTCGGCCGCTTCGACCGTGCGGTAGCCATGGAAGCGCAGCACGTCGCGCGCGAGCTTCAGGTTCTTCTCGTTGTCCTCGACGATGAGGATCAGCTCGTTCGCCATCATGACTCCTTCGCGAGCGGCAGCGCGATGGTGAACGTACTGCCTTTGCCGGGCACGCTGTCGACCGTGATCGTCCCGCCGTGGAGCTCGACCATCCGTTTGGTCAGCGCCAGCCCGAGGCCGGTGCCCTCGCGGGACCGTTCGCCGTGGTGCGAGGCCTGCTGGAATTCTTCGAAGATCCGCCGCTGGTCCTCGGGCGCGATGCCGATGCCGGTGTCGTGGACGGCCAGGCGGATCTCGCCGTTCTCGCGCTCGGCGCGCACCCGGACCGTCCCGCCGTCCGGCGTGAATTTCACCGCGTTCGCCAGGAGATTCACCACGGCCTGTTTCAGCTTGCGCTCATCGGCGAGCACCGTGTCGAGGGGCGGCACGACCTCGAGCTCCAGCCGGATACCGTGGCTCGAGGCCCGCTCGCGCACGAGCGTCACCGCGTTGTTCAGCGCGGCGACGAGCGAGAACGGCGCGAGCTCGAGCTCCATCCGCCCGGCTTCGATCTTCGAGAGGTCGAGGATGTCGTTGATGAGCGACAGAAGGTGCCGCCCGGAGCTCAGGATGTCCTCGAGGTAGTCGGCCTGCTGCACGTTCAGCTCCCCGAACATCCGCTGGATCAGGACCTCGGAAAAGCCGATGATCGCGTTCAGCGGCGTGCGCAGCTCGTGCGACATGTTCGCGAGGAATTCGCTCTTGTGGCGATCGGCGACCTCGAGCTGCGCGGACTTCCGCTGGATCTCGTTGAACAGCCGCACGTTCTCGATCGCGATGGCGGCCTGCTTGGCGAACGATTCGACCAGCTCGATCTCGCGCTGGTCGAACGGGCGCACCTTGATGCGGACCAGGATGATGACCCCGAGGACCTCGTCGCCGCGCGACAGCGGGACGCCGAGGCCGGTCCGCGCGCCGAT